>JAJZAW010000132.1 GCA_021799185.1 Thermoplasmata archaeon | reverse complement strand
TGGCGTAGTTCATCTCCCTTGGATTTATCTCCTTGGTGTACAGCCTGTATCCCAGGAGAACACCCAGCCCCAGTGCAAGGATGTAGTTGGCATAGAAGTCTACAGCAGAGAGAGCTGCTGTGGTTCCGGAAAGACCAAAGAAATATATGAGCTGGTAATTGCCCACGAATCCAATTATGGGAATCAGTGCAGTGAAACTAAGCCTGGTAAGGTTGTTCCAGTGCGAGAATATGCGGTCCTTCAACGCGAATCCACGATAGACCCAGATGCCGAATATAACCACAAAGATTGAAATTCCCAGTATTGAGAAAGCTTCTGCTACATATCTGAAGGCAATGCTGCCAGTTTCCCCAAAAGCAAGAATATAGACCTGTGCCAGTGCAAGAGTCGATATGGCAATGCCAAACCATTCTGATCCAAATAGATTGAGTGTGCTTTTCCTCATGTTAATATCATTACTCCTTTATGAACTCCATAAATTACGGGGATTTACCACTTGAGTATCTCCATTGCAGAAGTCAGTGCACGGTTGCCTGTTATGAATCTGGTGAGGAAGAGAGCATCCTCCATTTCTTCCTTCTCTCCTCCATTGAGGAAAAACTGCGTCAGATAGACACGGGCGCATTCCTCGTATCGTATGGAGATGCTCACGGCAAATGCCATGAGGAAGAGGTATTTCTGTTCTACCTGGAAGGGCGACATCAATTCCGCCTTCTCCTTGAGATGCTCCTCCATCAGGTTGAACGACACAGATGCCAGAGAACTGAGGTTTTCCGGCAAAAAGTCCATTCCGGATTCAGCTTTCACATGATTCAGAATCTTCTCTATTTCAGCACTTTTGTGGGATGATCCGGTGAATTTCTCCACGATTGGCTGTATGGTTCCCATAAGTGCCATGGTTGAGGACATGAGTGCCATCTTTGCAGCCTTTATTGAATCCAGGACTTCCAGCATGCTGGCCTCAAACTTCTGGGCCAGTTTGAAGTGAATCATTGCAGAATCCGACTGCCCGTTGGCCAGAGACACTGAAAGCGCCGTAAGTGCCAGAATTTTCTTTGGAAGCTTTGTTCTTCCAAGATACAGAGTGTTGTTCTCCCTGAACTGCTCCTTAGCCATTTCCTCGTTATGGTTACCCAAAAGCCTGATCACTTCAGGCATGGCACCAAGTGTGGATTTAGCAAATCTCTCGATTTCTTCCATTTCATTACTCATAGCCAAGGAATTAGGGTATCCTACTTAACAGATGTTAGCAATAAATTGTATTGTGAGCTGAAATAAGGCAAATCTTGTGGAACCACATCGCCCGACAGTTTTCTCAATCATGAAATGCCGGGTTAACCCAAGGCAGATCTAGGGTATTTCATCAAGTATGACTTCGAAGTCTATATCATAAATGCCAAATTCCGGGAGTAATTTTCTGGCGTAGTTTCTCACCTCACCACATTCCTCCCCAACCATCTGGATATGGAATCTCCTGGAGCCCGTTGTAATTATAAACTTCTTTATGCGCTTTTCCTTCTTGACAAGTGCAACAAAATCATCTATTCTCTCAGGTGGAACGTTGAAACCTATCATGGCCTTGCATCCGAGACCCAGTTTTCCGTAGTCAATTTCTGCCTTGCATGATTTTATGATTCCTCTCTGCCGCAAGAGTATCATCCTGTCGCGAACTGTCCATAAATTCTTACCTGTTTTATCGGCAACCTCATTGTATGTCAATGAGCAGTCCTCCTCCACGAGATCGATTATGTCCATGTCCAGTTGGTCAAGTTTGAAAGGTTTCATCATATTCTGATATTTTATAAACATTTAACGCTGTCGAAAATTTGGCTTAAGTATAAATTAATAAATTACAAGATCTAGAAAGCAGGAGGATCAATTCTATTATATATACGTAATATCTATATAATATAACATGCGGAGCACCACAAAGCCAATAATCGTTTCATTTGCTTCATTCATTACTATTTACCTTGCAATTTTCCTGATCCCTCAGCTGGTCCAGTCCAACAGGATCACACTTGGTGAGGGTGTTGCACTGGCTCTTCCATTTTCCATAGGAGTTGCTTTTATCCTCATGAAGTTTGGTCGAGAACAGGGCCTTCACCATATCAGAGCCCGTATATTCCTTGTTGCTTCGGTCTTTTCATACACTTTCATAGGGTCAGTGGTCTATATTCTCTCTGCTCATGGCACATTGAACAGGTTGTTACTCTTAATCCCCATAGATGTGATCATACTTGTATTTCCTTCATATCTGCTATACAGAATTGGAAAGCCCGCAACTCTGAATCCTGAGAACTTGAGCCATGAATACACGGAAAGATTGCACAGCCTGCTGGGTGCTTCTGATGATGAACATCATGGCGTTTACATATCCAGGAAGAAGATAGTGAGATCATATGCTGAGACATCCAACGGAAAGCACTGGCAGGTCTTGCTGAATGAGGATGCAATCCAGCAGCTGGATCCTTATCAAATTGATGCGGTACTTCTGGAGGCTTACTTTTCCCGTGAGAACGGTGTAGCAAAGAAACTGATTCTGGGTGGAGCAGCATATGTCATTGTTTCTGTTGATCTTCTACTGATTCCATCAATCCTTATCACTCTCATCTCATCGGCGTATTTTATCTACCCACTGATTTTCTCGGTTATAGGATTCGTGATGATTGTGGCAATTCCTTTCTTCATCCTGTCCCTTACACAATTTCTCCAGTCCAGAGCAGACAGGGACGTTATCAGTCATCTCTCAAATGCAGATTCATTCACTTCAGCCATACAGATGAAGTCTTCCCTGATGATACCGCTGCGTCCCATGACACAGAAACAGCAGATGAGATATGCAAGGAGAATCAGCCGGATGACTGAGAAGAGGATCGAAAAAATTCGAAAGTTTGCGTCCGGAACCGGGAAAACCTGACTTTCAAATGTTGGGAACTGACGCTTCTATGCCATGTCACCACCTGTCTGGTCAGAACCCTTACCTGGGGTGCTACCTGTCAAGGTATAAATATAAAAAGCTACTATTAAAGATGGATGAATGCAGCGACAAATCTCGGCAGGGATGCGGAGGATATTATAAATTTCAGGAACGGACATCCTGAAAGGATTCTTGGTCCACATCCAGTGAAGGATGGCACCGAGGTTAGATTCTTCCTTCCGCGATCCATTGAGGCATGGATTGAATATTCCGGCAAGCGGATAGAAGTTAAGAACATTGCCAGTGGCCTCTATTCCGGTAAAGTTCCAGCATCCGCCGGAAAGCAGTATCTGATCTGCTGGAAAGACAACAGCAGCTATGTTTCCCGTACACATGATCCCTATGCCTTTCCGCCTTTACTTACTGATCTGGATGCTTATCTCTTCAAGAAGGGCGAGGATTACATGGCATATCGTGTTTTCGGGGCTCACTCCATGAAATACCCAGAAGCCAGTGGTACCCGGTTTGTTGTATGGGCTCCAAACGCTTTGGCTGTATCGGTCATAGGCAACTTTAACCACTGGAACAGTGGTGAACACCCAATGATCAATGTGAAGGACTCCGGTATATGGGAGATATTCATTCCTGAGTGCATGGAAGGAGAAGTTTACAAATATGCTTTGAAAACGCGACAGGTCACCGTGGTTGAGAAGACAGATCCCTTTGCTGCCCTGGCAGAATTACGTCCCCGCACAGCCTCCATAGTTCACAATACCACGTTCAGGTGGAAGGACCGTTCATGGCTGGACAGGCGTGCTGATCTCATTGCAGATGAAGGCCCCATGTCAATATATGAGGTTCATCTTGGATCATGGGCAAGGTCTCCAGACGGTGGCTATCTCAACTACCGGGACCTGGCGCCGCTCATTGCCGACCATATGATCAGGATGGGATTCACCCACGTTGAGCTTCTTCCCGTGATGGAGCACCCATTTGACGGGTCCTGGG
>JAJZAW010000131.1 GCA_021799185.1 Thermoplasmata archaeon | reverse complement strand
ATAGGCACTCACGATCTTTTCATTCCAAATAAACTCGCTGGCATTGATATTTATCAGAAAATATCTATAACAGGCATAAGCTATCTGGCCGGTAAGGGAAGGGTTATGGTTCATTCGCTTAACACGATGACATCCAGAGCTTTCAACGATACAGGAGTTATCAAATTTGAAATCGGAAACGAATTCCTAACGGATTACGAGGCAGTTTCCGGATCAAATGATTGCACCAGGATCAGCAGGAAAATAAGAGAGCCCTTCAAAGTACTGTTTTTAGGTAACATAGAGCCTCGAAAAGGATCCAGGCTAATTCCCAGTATTGTTGAACGATTCAAAACATCGACTGACATCTCTTTTATATTTGCAGGAAAGATAAAGGATGCTAAACTGTTGGAAAATATGAATGACCTAGCCGATAATGCTGATTTCAGGGGAACAGTGAGTGAGGCAGATAAGGTTAATTTATTCCATGAATCCGACATGTTTTTATTTTTATCAGACAGGGAGGCATCTCCCATAGTGATTGAAGAAGCCTTTTCGTTTGGACTTCCAGTTGTATCCACCTGGACTGGTATAACGCAGTTGAGCTCTTTCCCATATTCACTCTGTGTTATACCAGGCAGAAATGCGGATGAAATTCGGGATTCGATCATGTCATTATATGAACTGTGGAAAAGAGATACTGGAAAATATTATCTAGATTTACTTTTTAGGTCATTGTCGTACAGAAATCGCTTCCACAATTGCGATTACGGTGAGGCAATAAGAAGGATGTTTCTGGACTAGCCAATAAGCTGCGACACTTTCTTAACAGAAAGCTTGGCAAAGTAAGTTTTTCCTGGACTTCCCGAAGTATAAGCCAACCCCCCTAAAAGATATAAGCCTATGTATTCGACCCCATGCGGGATTATAACGATATCCTTATACTCAGTGAAGGGAAATGTTCCATTTTGTCCATACGGTACCTGTGCCAGCTGATAGTTCAATGGCTTCCTGTCTGCATCGTAGGGCTGAATCACAACGCTAGATTGCAGGACATTCTTGCCTGCCATATGTGTAATTATCTCATATTTGGAACCGGACTCGACATTGATCAAACGGGAGGATATCCAGCTCCATAATAGTTCGTACGAAAATGTGTTGTTAGTCTGAACCTCAAGGGATGGCAACCCATCAAAGGTGTTCTGGTCATCTATCGACCAGCTGAATATATTTGGTTCAGGCAGGTCCCAGCCTTCGGTGCCTAGCTTGAAATTTCCATTGTAGAGCAAATTCCCTGAATATATTTCAATGTCCGGAACAATTGTTACGGCAAAAATAGAAATTATTGCGATAGCAGAGTATAAAAGAAACTTCCTTTTATTTACATCCACACTGCTATCGTTTGCTGATACAATTCCAGTTTCTCGGTTTTCAAATTTCAGTGCTAAGGCAGACCAGATAACATATAGAATAAAAAGTACAATGATTATTTGTGACAGGGAAATGTCATTGATTTCGAAGATAGAGAAAAGTACCAAAAAATATACAAGGAGCAAACCTGAGGCTATCCTTATTAAATCAAATTGAAAGCTTCTCCCCATCACGAAAATATACAATATGTGATATTTTAGTTTTGTGATTTAAAGTCTATCTACGAACCGAGTTAATTTTTTGGTTCTTTCCGGATCTTTGTGATCAACTTCATAGGGTTCATCGTGCAGTTATGCCGGTAAGAATCTGAGGCTAATATAGTTCCAGTATAGACTGGGCTTTCCATGATAGTTTATGGAACTGAATGGATTGTCACTCGGCCGAAACTGGCACAGATTCATTAGAATACTGGTAATTTGAGTCAGGCTTTCGTATATGAGGCCATACAAAAGTTCGAAGAGCCTAAAATATTAACTATTGCAGGCTATTAGGATATAGAATGAGAATTCTATGGCTTGCGCACCGAGATCCCATGAATCCCAGAGCTGGCGGTGCGGAAAGAACCATTAACGAGGTCTGTGCAAGGCTCGCCGAGAGAGGACACAAGGTAATTCTGCTGACCGGAGGATGGAAAGGCTGCAAACCCGTTGAGAATTTTCAGGGAATTGAAATTCATCGTTTTGGCAAAAGTCTTGCACCGCACCTGGCACTTCCTTTATTTCTATTAAAATACCATTTTGATCTGGTCGTTAATGACCTTGGGCATGCGGTTCCGTGGGTTTCTTCAACTGTTCTGAACAAACACAATGTCGTGTTCTTTCACCATCTTCATGCTAGGTCTCTTATGGGGCAGGTAAAACCAGCGACAGCCAAACTAATAACAGCGATCGAAAAATGCTACTTCATTCCGTACCATGATACATTTTTCGTTACAGAATCGGCAACATCCAAGAGTGATCTTCTCGGACTGGGAATAAAGGAGAGAAATATTATAATGATCCCTCCTGGAGTTGACCAGAAGCTGTTTCATCCTGCTGCCAAATTCAGATACCCGAGCTTGGTATATTTCGGCGGAATGAGAAGATACAAAAGACCGGAGGAAGTTCTATACCTGCTGAAGGGTCTGCTGCACAAGATTGAGAGGCTCAAACTTGTTATCATAGGAACAGGGCCTGAGGAAAAGAATATGAAAAAACTGGCAAATGAACTCAATGTCCAGAATCATGTGGAATTCAAGGGAAGAATTTCCAGCGATGAACTTTCAGATGTAGTTGCATCATCATGGCTGAACGTCCATACGTCGGTAACAGAGGGGTGGGGTTTTTCCATTCTTGAGGCGTCAGCTGCTGGAACTCCAACAGTTGCATATGATGTGCCAGGAGTCAGGGATGCTGTGGAAGATGGGAGAAATGGCATCAAAGTTAAGGATGGCAACATGGAAGCACTAGCCGAGGCCGCTTTCTCAATAATGAGTGATCCCGAGAGATGGTGGTCGTCATCCATTGAGGTGGCAAGGAAATATTCATGGGATGCTACTGCGGAATTGTGGGAGAGCCTTATCAGAAAAGTGGTCACTGACCAAAAATGACACGCTGGCTGAAGAGTTTTTCCATCAAGGGATGGTCAAGAAGAATTCCTTCCGCTGTATTGTCATGCCTTTAGGCCTGCCTCATGTTCCCGTACGGCCGGTATACGGGACACCGTACGGTTAAGCATACCGAGCGGTATACGGACATGCCGGCGGCGGTACCGGCCGGTGTACGGAAATTGGCACATGACGATGAGCATATCATAGAGAAGCTATTCACTGCAACATCACGGGCTGAGAATTTGCAGTTTCTGCAAATTCACGCCGACTAGCCAACGGGAATTCGGATTGGATTCCGGGCTGGCCGGCAAAATTTCCGTACATGTTTCCGACATGGCATCTCATATGTTGTTTCATGGGGTTCCGGTAATGATTGAGCATCAATGAAAACTGAACGCATCGGCACCGGCAATGGACGCTTGATCAGTAAAGCATACGGTAACAATTTCAATCATGCTCCGGAACTGCACTGTGCGATTATGGAAATTACAAGCTTTCCTTTCTTTAATTGTAATGCAAACCCTGAAAATTTGGTTCGGAATTTCAATGTAAATATAAATACAATGAGCTGTTATTTTCTCATGGACATTCCAACGCTTCGCAAGGTAATTGAGCTCTACCTCAGGGGATTCGGCTATCAGGAGATATCAAAGCGGACTGGCATTGCCAGATCCACTGTCCAGGACACAGTGAACAGATGGAGGGAGGGCCAGACAGGCATATTCGACCAGGCTCTCGGCTATGTTGACGAAATCACGGAGATTGCCAGGGGCATGAGGCAGAACGGCACTCGGATTGAGGATTTGAAGATGCCTTTTCTGAATGCATCCGTTCTCAAGAGCCTCAACATTGATCTGCAGGAACTTTATTCATTTTACGATGCTGTCAGGGGCTATGGGCCTGATGTCGTTTCAGCGATGGCAAAAACGGTCA
>JAJZAW010000130.1 GCA_021799185.1 Thermoplasmata archaeon | reverse complement strand
TTGTGGATATCATGAGAAAAACTGACCCTGAACTCATTGATGAAATAATCAGGGTCACAAAACTCGTGCTCAATGAAATCAGGGATAAATACCGGTTTGAGATAGTCACCATGCAGCAGAAAGCCGAGAATGCACTGAACCAGGAAATGTTATCATCCGTGGACGGAAAGAATCTGGAGGAGATATTCAGCCAGATACTGGCAAAAAATGCAAACATACTGCAGAATGATGAATTCATGAAGGTCTTCAGGAAGATGAAGATCTATTCCACATACTCATCAATAAGTGAAGCTGCTAAGGCAGGATCAAAGGATCAGGTGGTTTCGCAGGAGGATATCGAGAAGCTCATATATGCGCTTCAGTTCCTTAAATTCCTATTCCTTGTCAGGGTCGAAAACTACGGCACAAAGGACATACTGAGGTTTGACAAGTTCCTGAAGCGCGCTTCGGATCTGCATCCGGAGTGGCTTAATGAGATTGAAAAGGACTACAACAGGGCACTGCGCGGTGTTTACGGAAAAAATGCCAGAAAGTGACCTAGGGGCAAAATGTTGCCTGAGCTTTTCAGTTTCCTCAAGCTTCTGATGTAACCAATATGTTATTGCAAACAATACATCTTAACCGTTTTGCTCTTCGGGAAAGTGTCTTACCGTTTCAGGTGGGGTGAAACGGAATGCATTACAGCACATTGATGCAGGCTTCCATTCCTGCCAGGTCATGGGGCCTCACCGTTCACATCAGACAAAAAATGACGGCAAGGATTAATGGCTTATCCTATATGGTGATTTCAGTGCAATGATAAGCCTTCGCTTCAGGGACAGGGTAGCTGAACTGATCAGGAAGAATCTGTTCCGTTCAATAAAATATTCTCTATCAGGCTACCTTGGCTTTTTTGCCCTTGAGATAGTCACGTTTCTGGGGCTCAGGCTGGTTGGATACAGCAGAATCGTTGAAATAGATGCAGTAGCATTCTTTACGGGAGTAAGTCTTGAATTCCTGGTCAACGAGTACTGGACGACACGAAACGAAGGATTGCATGAGGGGTCAGTTCGGGGAATTTTCCTGAGGCTTGGCAAATTTCAGGTGCTTAACCTTCTTGGAAACATAATAGCAATATCCATTCAACTTGCACTTTTGCGCTATCTTGGAGTTTACCCACTGATTGGGAACATTGTGGGATCAGCAATTGCATTTCCTTTTAACTACATTATACAGATGAAATCTGTTTGGGGAATTGATACCGTGAGATGATCTACCCAAAATAAAAAGATGAGCTAATAAAAAAGAAAATGGTTAAAGATTTCAGGCTTTCTGAGGCTCTTCTGACGGGCTTCTCTTGAAGGTGTTGGCAGCCAGTGACCATATGAAGACAACAACCAGGTTTATGAACAGGGCGACGGCTGCAACGTACAACAGACCGAAGGGAGTGGACATCAGTGAGTTTGTAGGGCTTCCAAAATTATTGGCAGCCTCCACGAAGTAGACTCCGGTTCCAATGCCTGCTATCCATCCTGCTATCAGTGCGTTCTTGTCCAGGAACTTGGTATACATTCCTACGAATATGGGTGGAAGAGTCTGCGTGATCAGTATTCCGCCGAGCAGCTGTAGGGATATTGCGTATGTGGGTGGTATGAGGAATACGAATGCCAGGGCCAGGAAAATGAAGCCAACTGATGCCCATCTTGCTATATTTGCCTCCGTCTTTTCTGTGAGATCTTTCCTGAACTCTGCAATGATGTTCCTGGTCAGGAGGTTTGCCTGGGATATTGCCATGATTGCGGCCGGAACAAGTCCTCCTATGAATATTCCAAGGAATGCGTAACCGACAAACCACTGCGGCATTGTGGCAGCTATAAGTGCTGGCACGACAAGTGAACCGTTTCCAAGATTTGCAGGAGAAACGTATCCTATGGTGTGAAGTGCAGCCGGGACAGCAAACACAAGAACTCCAAAAATGGTTAGCAGAAACAGTCCAAGCCCATAAATTGGAAGCATTGCCGTGCTGAACCTTACTGCCTTGACATTCTTTGACCCAAGAACTCCGTTAATGGCATGTGGATATAAGTAAAGAGCGAGAGCGCTGAGAACGAACAGACTGATATATGCATTCGTGAGTTTGGGTGATAACGTTGGATAAACGGCCTTGGCACTTCCCATGGTTGTCGCCAGCTGGAAGGCATGGTGGAAACCACCAGATATGGTCAGTGGAACAGCTATCACAACAACAATCACAGATGAAAGTATTATTCCATCTTTCATCACGGCCGTGAGTGCCGCCCCTCTGAGTCCGCTCCAGAATGTGAATGCTGCCAGGACGGCGAATGACACTATTAGAGCAATGTCATCCACTGCTGTGGCCGTAGCCGTTACATGCAGAAATGGCGCGAACAGCACCTGAAGAACAGCTTTCATGCCAACTATCTGTAGTGCTATGTAAGGAAGCTCAGCCACTATACCGGTCAGGGCTATTAGTATTGCCAGCGTAGTGCTCTTGTATTTATCCTTTACAAAATCTACGCCTGTGAAATAATTGTTCTTCCTGGACATCTTCCACAGTGTGGTCATTGTTATGAGCGCAACTGCGAATGTGGCCATGACGTACGGGGTTGCAAACATGTATATGCTACCTTTGGCATATTCAGCAGAAGGCACAGCTATGAAAGTATAGGCGGTGTAAAGATCACCTCCAACAAGGAACCATGCAAGATATGCACCAAGTTTTCTTCCAGCCAGGGACCATTCATTGAGCTTTGTTCCGTTGCCCCTTCTGAACCGTGATGAAAGGAAACCAACTATTGCGAATACCACAAATAGGACAATGAAGACTATTAGCGAATCATAATTCATGCCGACTCACCATCCTTTTCTCTTGAGGTTATGAGCAATCCAGCCGTCACGTAAAGCACTGCTGCTATTACCAGCCACACTGCCTGAAACCAATAAAAGAAAGGCAACCCAAGCAACTGTGGATTCATTCTGTTATACATAGGCACCGCTAACAAAACTGCTGTTGGAATAGCAAGCAGAAGCCCAGCAATCACGTATCTTTGATCCATTGTGATCAGAAGCCGTTACAATCTTTAAATATTTAAATTATTTGCAATAATTTCCATAATTTTCCAAAGCAAAGATGGATAAGCTACAATTTGCCGAAACAAAATTTTCAACTTTGGGCAATGTTGTAAACTATCTCAGCAGCAACAACGGAATACATTACAATGCGATACATTGAGTGATTGTATCACGTATGGCTGGTATATAACATAAGACAAGCGGTAATGGAATCAGAACATCAATTAATTTGCAGCCATTAAAATAAGTGATGAAAATTAATAGACAACAATGTTTAAATTCTATCATTATATTTTGAGTAAGATCTCAAAATTCGAATGGTCTTAAATAAAGATAAAGGAGGAGGTAATTTCCTAAATGACGTACAATGTGTTCAGGATAGATGAAAAATCACCAATTCACTCTCAGAGGCAGTCGCATGAGTGTTGAGATGAGCGGTGAATACGGCGATCCGAGTTTCCTGAATTATGAAAAGGGCAAGTCCGGTAATCATATGAATGCGAAAAGTAAGGGATCGGCTAAGTACCTCTATGGAAAGGACGCAGATAGCAGTGACACAATTGTTGAGGCTGGATCTGCCAGGATAGGGTCCAGGCCAGTGCAGGTCGCCGCAGGCCCATGTTCCATAGATTTTGACGGCCTGGCCGAATTCGCCCTTGAACTGAAGAAAGCAGGCGCCAGCATAATACGTGGTGGTGCGTTCAAGCCAAGAACCAGCCCGTACTCGTTCCAGGGATACGGAGAGCAGGGAATAAGAGAACTTCTCAGGGCAAAGGAACTGACGGGCCTGCCTGTTGTATCTGAGATCATGGATATTTCCCAGCTCCCATTTTTCAGCGATGTGGACATACTTCAGGTTGGCTCCAGAAACGCACAGAATTTCACCCTT
>JAJZAW010000129.1 GCA_021799185.1 Thermoplasmata archaeon | reverse complement strand
CGAAGAGGAAACTGAAGAGAACGAAAACGTAGAAACAAAAGAAACAGACAACGGAACAGCAAGATTTCTTTACAGAATAACCGAAGAAGAAAAAGACAACCTTAACCAGATAAGAAACCTGTCAAAAATAGAAATGACTGATCCCACCTTAATAAGAACCATAACAGAATTCTGCCTACTAGAAACAATAGACAAAAAAAGCATCCTCACGTATACTTTCATAGGAACACTATACAACATAAGCCCTAAAACAACCATAACGCTATACTTCTTATCCGATAACGACCTGCAAGACATAAAAAACATAAGCGCACACGACAAAGAAGCACTAAGAAAAATAACATGGGATCATGGATCATTTGAAACCTTCAAAAAGGCAATTGAGACAGAAAGAAGATGGATTCTAACACTGAACAGAGGAAAACTATCAGGTGGCAAACTCTTATGGACATTCGGAATAAGACCAAAAACATATATCAATAGCCATAAAGAAACCAACAGCAAAGCTTCAAAATTCAACTACATGACAGCATACGCAGGCCTATCAATGATATATGGAATGACCGACAAGAAAACGCAAACAATACCAGAAGCCCTAACTCAAATAAACATACTAAAAAACTATACAGCCAAGAAACTAATAGACATGATAGCCTATTTAATCACCCTAAGTGACAGGATAAACAACAATCCAGAAATCTAACATTTTAACATACATATGTCATAAGTAAATATATTCATTGACAATTGTAAGAGGATAGGTAGGGAGTTGAACCCTATTAGATGGGATCTGCAGTCCCACGCATGACCGCTCTGCCACCTATCCATTTTCCCTCTCAGGGAAATCCAGAATATTTCTCCACTCATTAAATTTGCCATCTTTTCAGATGGGATCGACTGCAACACATTTAAGCTGAAAAGAAATAAGCGAAGGAATTGAAAAGGTACTTGGTATTGGTACATGCTGAAGCAAGCAAGCTGATAGAAAAACTGGAAAATACGGGCGCTCTATATATAATGTCAAGAAAGCACACAAATTGCATAGAGATTGATTTCCAGACCAAGGAAGAGTTGAATATGGGAAATCTTAACCTGGAAAATCTCCCCTTCTTTGAATTTACCCAGTTGATTACGGAGGAAAATACCAAACCAGCACTAACTGAAAGCGATATGCCGATAGCTTTCTTCATAGCCAACTGGCTCATTGATGAAGAACGATACTGGGAAACACATGAACTGCTGGAGGACATCTGGCATATTTCACATGGGAACATCAGGGAGTATTTCCATGGCCTTACCCTGCTGGCCGTCGCTGGTGTTCAGTGGCAGACACAGAGGGAGGATATTGCCAGGTCAACCTATATTCGTGCAGTTACCAAGCTTAGAAGTTCCGAAATCAACATGGAATTTGTTGAGTCTCTACCACAGGCGTATGTCTATCCATTGAAGATTAGGATCCCGGAAGATATGCCTCAGATAGAATAGAAATTATCCAGATTCGTGGGAATCAATCCCTTCAACCATATTGCAATTTTTTTGGTTCATTGAAATCCTTCAGAAAAGTTATTTACAAAGTCTGACATAAAATGCGGATGCAAAGTATAGCACAGACACTCAATAAGAGTCAGATAGGAAAGGAGGTGACCCTGCACGGCTGGGTCTACAGAATAAGAACCAGCGGCAAGCTTACGTTCATAATCCTGAGAGATTCAACCGGAATAGTCCAGTTACTTTCCAGCACCAAGAGCCTGAGTGATGATCAGCACAGAGAACTTTCAAATCTGACCGTTGAAAGCAGCCTTGAAGTATCGGGAATTGTGAAGGAGGACAAGCGCGCCGTTACAGGATATGAAGTGGAGATCACATCCTACAAAATTTACCAGAGAAACGAGAGTTTTCCAATTTCAAGGGATCTGGGTGAGGAGTTTCTTCTGGACAACAGGCACCTGTGGCTCAGGAGCCGGGAATTCACAGCTGTCCTGAAGGTCAGGTCCACCATATTCAAGGCGTTCAACGATTTTTACTATGAAAACGGATATTACCAGGTCCAGCCGCCAATAATGGTGTCGACCGCCACAGAAGGAGGCTCAACGCTTTTCAAGGTACCGTTCTTTGGGGAAGAGGTCAGCCTTTCACAGAGCTCCCAGTTCTACCTGGAAACATTCATTTTCAGCCTGGAGAAGGTATTCACGATATCCCCGAGCTTCAGGGCAGAAAAATCAAGGACCAGACGGCATCTCACAGAATACTGGCATGCCGAGGCGGAGGTGGCGTGGATCGGCAATGAGGAGATGATGCAGGTCGAAGAGAAAATGATTGAGTATATTGTGGCCAAGGTTGTCCGGGAAAATGAGGAGGAACTCAAACTTCTCGGCAGGGACATTGATTTCCTTAAGAATATAAAGGCACCTTTCCAGAGAATCAGGTACGCTGATCTCATGAAGATGGCACAGGGATGGGGACTAAACCTGAAGTATGGCGATGATCTGGGTGCAGATGAGGAACGGGACATAATGGTCCACTTTGACAGGCCAATTTTTGTTACACATTTCCCCAGGTCACTGAAAACATTCTATCATCTGCCTGATCCTGAAAATCCTGAAGAGATCCTATGCCACGATCTGCTGGCACCGGAGGGGTATGGCGAGATCCTGGGTGGAGGAGAAAGGATCTGGGACCTGAAACAGCTGGAGCAGAGAATGGCCGAGAGCAACCTGGACACCAGGGATTATTACTGGTACCTGGACCTGAGAAGATACGGCAGTGTCCCGCACTCAGGTTTTGGCCTTGGCCTGGATAGACTTGCATGGTGGATCATGAAGCAGGAAACCATAAGGGACGCCATTCCGTACCCAAGGACAATCAGGAGAACAAAGCCTTGATCAAGCCGTGGGGGAATTGAAATTGAACAGTTTCCTTTCTGCGCTTAAGGGAGATTCCCATGAAACAATACCGGTCTGGTATATGAGGCAGGCAGGCAGGTACCTGCCGGGTTACACAGAGATCAGGAGAGGAATGTCCATGAAGGAGATGTGCATGGACGCTGATACAACCATCCGGATTACCTTGGAGCCAGTGGACAGGATTGGGGTTGATGCGGCCATAATATTTTCCGACATAATTCTCCCGGCAGAATCCATGGGATTTGCCATTGATTTTGTTGAAGGTGTGGGACCCTCAATAAAGAATTCATACGTTTCGGATCAATCTATGAGATCAATCAGCGAGTTCAGTATTACTGAATATGGTTACTCAACCTATGAATCCATAAGGCGCATAAAGGCATCAAGACCTTCAGTGCCATTAATAGGCTTCTCAGGCGGTCCGCTCACAATAGCATCTTATCTGGCAGGAGGGCGGCCAGACAAAGACCTGTATCTGACAAAGAAGCTGATTTTTTCAGGCGATCCTGGTTTTCTCAGACTCATGCAGATGGTCACAGATATGGTCATCGAAAATGCTCTGGCTCAATGGAAATCCGGAGCTGATGCAATACAGATATTTGACAGCTGGGCAGGATACCTCTCACCCAGGCAGCTTTCGATCTACTCCGAAAGATATCTGGAACAGGTAACTTCTGCCCTTGGAAACAAGATACCGGTGATTTACTTCAGCACACAGACAGGTTCAATGTATCAAATACTGTCCAACGCAGGATTCAACTTCCTGAGCCTGGACTGGAGGGTTGAACTTTCGGAAGTGGGCAGATCAATCGGCAGCGATGTTGGGCTTCAAGGAAACCTGGATCCCTCCATTGTGGAGAACGCACCTGACCTGGCAATGCGGGAAGGGCTTTCCATAGCAATGTCCATGGCGGACCGTGATAATTACATATTCAACCTTGGCCACGGCGTACTCCCAAAGACCAAGCCTGAAACACTGCTGGAGCTAACAAGGAAGATCCATTCCGTGGAGCGAAGATTCTGATCTGTTTATCCGTATTCATCTGATCCCACAATAGTGGAATATCAACTTAAAAATCAGTAAACCATAAAATAAGAAATTGATTTACGAACCATTGCCAC
>JAJZAW010000128.1 GCA_021799185.1 Thermoplasmata archaeon | reverse complement strand
GAAGGAGAAGGGAAGAATTCTTGGTCTTGATGATGGACCGTTTTCTAGGTCCAGTGATAAATTTGCCTCCTTTGTGGGGGTCCTCATGAGGCTGGATAACAGAATTGAGGGGATCAGGGTAAGAAAATTACCCATTGATGGAGACATAGCTGAGGATACAATTGCTGAGATTGTCCTATCCATTGGTGCTGAAAACATCAATATCATCATGTCGGAGGGTGTCACTTTTGCAGGATTCGATATTGTAAGTCCACAGGAGATTTTTCATAGAACCGGAATACCATTCATTTCCATTACCAAGTCCACTGCAGATATGGCATCCATGGAGGCTGCTTTGTCAAAGCACGGAGAAGGTAGGAAAATTGCCAGGCTCGCGAAACTGAATCCCGTCAAGTGCACGATAAATGGCAGGGAGTTTACTTTGAACCATGCGGGCATTGCGAAGGAAGAAGCTGTGACAATAATTGAGAAGAGCACCTTTGTGGGAAACGTGCCTGAGCCCGTGAGGATTGCACATATGATTGCTGAGGGCCTGTATTCATATCAAATTCCGTAATTCGAACTGAATGATCATCGCCCATAACAGCTTAGACTTTATGAGCGGGGCAAAGGCAATGCACATGAAGTGGCAAAGACGCCTCATTACCCGGATGCATCAGCCGGACATTGATGGCGAAATGTAACCTTAGCTCTTAGGCTGATGGAAAAATATTACATAAGGAAGCGATATTCAATGGAGGTTGTCCAATGTCCCAAAAGGATAAAGGTGCACTTGAAGCTTTGATTGAGGTAACCAGGTCTGACTGTGCCATAACCAATTTCGTGAGTGGCGTCAATGGTGAAGTCAAGATTGAAAGGCTTAGAATCGGGGAAAGCAAGACAATTCACAGGCTGGAATCATCCCTTGATCCTGAACTGGTGCTTCCTGGACTGCAGAAATGCTCAAACAGCGTCATACGTGTTGGCAAGACCGGTTACTGGGCTGAATCCCACAGCTGCACCGCCTGCAGATTCTTTGCCTCGTCCAATGCTGTTGTCCTGAGTTCCAAGGCCATTGATGATAAGAGGATCCTCTACAGAGTTCTCGTGCAGAACCCAACAAGGCTCAAGATTTTAGAGAAAGACCTTGAGGAGGCAAGCCTGAACCCGAACATCCTCGAAACTGAATTTGAGAGCCTGGAGATCCTCACGGAAAGAGAGAAAGAAGTTGTAAACATGGCATTCCGGCATGGATATTTCGATCCTGACAGGGGAATATCAATGACTGAAATTGCAAAGATCATGAAGGTGTCCACCCCATCTCTTTCAGATGTTCTGAGAAGGGCAACCAAGAAGATCGTGAAATATTACATAGAAAACAAGTTCTGATTTTGTTACTTAGGGGAACTGGCTGGAGTCCCTTTCAAAATCTGCCGGGCTTCCTATGATTGTCCCTGGCGTATCCGGATTCCTGAAATCCCTGATTTTTATGGGAATCCCGTTTTCCCTTGAAAGTGAAATGACCTTGCTGTGAAGTATCCTGGCACCGTTTCTTATGTACTCCTCAGCATCTTCATAGCCTATCTGACTGAGCACTTTGGACTCCTTGACAAATTTGGGGTCTCCGGTCATCAACCCTGGAACATCTTTCCAGAAAGTGAGGCATGAACCATTTAATGAACTGGACACGACCGCCGCTGTGTAGTCGCTGCTGTTCCTTCCCAGAATGGCCGTCTTACCTGATGGGGTGCGGCAGAAAAATCCCGTAATGACTGGAATGTTGCCTTCATTCTTCTGGATGCTGACGCACCTGCGGATCAGCTCCCTGGACCAGTTGACATCCACGGTTGCTTCCAGGAGATTTTCATCTTCCGCCACGATTATCTCATTGGACAGAATTGCCTGCGCACCAAGGTTATGGCTCAGCAGGTACCCTTTCATGATCACCGCAGAGAGCCTCTCTCCATAGGACATGATGAGGGTATTCCTTTCTGGCGAATCCCTTAACTTGAGGTCTGTTGCGATAGCAATGAGTTCCTGCACCAGTTTCCTTAGCTCCTCGATGGAAGGTTCCCTTGCCCCCTTTTTTGTAATTTTGGACATCACATTTAGATGGGTTGCCTGGATCTCCTGTATCCTCACCATCATATCAGCGCCATCCATTGTTCCGCAGAGGTCTATGAGCCTCTGGGTTATGCCGCTTATGGCACTCACAATAACAACAGGGTTACGATATCTTGAAACAATCTTTACAGCGTTGCTGAAATCTTCACCGGAAGAGAGGCAGGAACCGCCAAATTTCAGCACATCATATGGCGCATCAATCACAGCAATCCCCTCGAATGGGCTATCTCTGCATTAAGAACTGATGCCCCTGCGGCCCCTCTTACCGTGTTGTGGGAGAGCGTTACGAAGCGGAGGTATTTCCCGGTTTTCCTTATCCTTCCAACAGTTACGGCCATCCCCCTGGCCCTTTCAGGCGTCCCGTTCCAAAGGTCCAGTTCTGGCTGGGGCCTGTACTCAGACCCGCTGACAATAATGGGCTGGGACGGCGCGCTTGGCAGCCTGTTGGCCTGCGGATATGCCCTGAATCCTGACAGGAGGCCGGAAATATCCTCATTCTCTATATTCCTGGAAAATCTCACAGATATGGCTTCGGTGTGCCCTTCCCTGACAGGGATTCTTGTGCAGGTTACTCCCATGTCAATGTTCCTTGGTGTAATCTTGTTCCCATTGAGGGCCCCCAGAACTTTGGGGAGTTCCCTCTGAATCTTCTCCTCCTCGCTTTCTATGAATGGAACCATATTTGAAACGGCGTCCAGAGACGGTACGCCAGGGTAACCTGCACCACTCAGTGCCTGCATGGTTGTAACTTCTATGTGCTCAGGTTCCAGGGGCAGGAGAGGTTTCAGCGGAATAGCCAGGCCAATGGTGCTGCAGTTTCCATTTGCGATAATGTAGCCCTTCTGATCCCTGAACATTTCCATATGCTCACTGTTGATTTCAGGCACCACGATGGGTACTGTATCCAGCATCCTGTTAGTGGAGGAATTGGTGAAGATCCTGTTTCCAGACTTCAGCAGCTCGAGTTCAATATTGTTATCCGTGGATGAGGGGATTGCACTGAAAATGGCGTCGTACTTCCCGGAGTTGATCCTGCCTGCATCCATGAGGGTGATGTGCTTCTCAAGCAGTGAATCTGAAATTGTATTGGATGGAACCCTGAGAATTTCCTCCAGCTTCCTGTTGCCGGAGCGCTCCCAGGCAAAAAGGTCCGGTTCATCAAAGAAAGGATGATTAGACAGCAGCTGGCAGAATCTCTGGCCAACAAGCCCACTTGCCCCTATGATTGCAACCCTCTTCCTTGACATTTCTTCTCTACCCCATCCTGTTATTTGGTTTTGAGCCTCTGAGATGAGGAATTTATAAATTCATTTTGTCATACTTAATAATCATCAAGAATAATTTGAGTCATGAGAATTACTGGGGGTAAATTTCAATGAATGCCGGTTTCACATGATAGGCATTCAGTTTCTTTTCATTCACTATTCTGCCAGCTTTCCATTCATAGTGTGGAGAAAGGCCCGCCTGTTGAAGCTGTGAACCAGTCAAAAGATGGGGAGCAGATGGCGGGAAGCCAGATCCTGTCAACGGGATCTTGACAGAGTCTGGAATGCCAAATGAAAAATAAGTACTTGTATAGATAAATACTGTATATCAACTTCTATGAAAATCAAAATTAATGTAGTTTGTTCACTAAATCTTCTATCTGCTCCAGGAGGTCACTGTTGTCGTCAAATTCTCGTAATTTTATTTCGTCAGAGTTTAAAAATAAGTCAATCATAGTTGAACGAGCGATTCCCCTTTTCTTGAACAGAAAAATGTCTCCCCATTGCGAGACGATTGCCCGGTCTTTCTCCCTCAAAATATAACCCAATTCCAAGTATTCGCCCCCTCTCGTTTCTTCTCGCAATCTTATTATCAAAAAAAGTTTCGACAAATCTACTAAAAACTTAAAGAGGCCATCATTAGAATCTATTGGTTGCTTCTGTACTTCTAATCCCTC
>JAJZAW010000127.1 GCA_021799185.1 Thermoplasmata archaeon | reverse complement strand
TCCGATCTTCCGGAGCCATTCCGGCCAAGACCACTGGCCGGAGCCACTTCAGGCCACTAATAGCTGGTCCAAAAACTGGCCGATTTTCGACTGGAGCAATCATCAGCTGAGGCAGTATTCCACTGTGTCATGCCACACTGGACAGGTGGTTGTAAAAGTGGCCGTGGCTGGCTTGATTGGTGGCCTTGGTGGTTCAGCAGTGGCCGGGAATGACGATGTGTTCTTCTTACTGTTCCGGCTGGCATGATCCCGACTAATCCATCCCGGAAACCATGGAAGCAGGCACTGGAGGTAGAATTGCCGCAGGATGCATTTCTGGTGACGCCATCTGTGATGTTCAATATCATTTTCTGTTTTCCTATATGATTCCTGAAGCTGAAGCACTGAAAGGCAAAATAATACGCCCGTCAGTGTTCATGTCAAAATTTGAAGCTTCTGGCTCACCTTTTTTCTTGAAAATCAACCTGTGGGCTGGCATCTGATCGGCCCTCCCTGTACCTTTTGAGTGCTTCCAGCCCTGCCATGCCTTTCGTCCTCTATCTCAGGATCAGTATTCCTGATCGGGACGTCTGGATGGAATGGAACTGCCTCACTGAGTGATGCACATTCACGCCTTTTTTCCTCGGGCAATCGAAACTAAAGTATCAGGAGGCATAGAATTACCATCGGGTTCCTTTATTTCAAATATTCCACCGTTTTGCCTCATTTTATCAGTATGTCTGCGGGCATTCAGGGCATCCCTCATGGCGATTGTTTCAGGCGATAACGTTCCCGATCCCCTTTTCCTGACAAATGGCACAATCCCGGATACTTTCGGGAACATGGAAATGGGGAAATCAACCATGAGTTCCTCGCTGTGTATGTCAATCTCAACGTTGATCAGTTTTCCCAGCTTACGCCACAGGTTCTTGTGATCCTTGAAGTAGAGCCCAAGTTGTGTTTCGGAATACTTGTAAAGATGGCTCGGAAGCATGAAATACTGGGGTTCAGGCTTAGAGCGCCCTACCCTTATTATTTCCGCATAGCTGTTGTCCTGAGCGCCGGGAACGTAATCGTCAGTTCTCTCTATTCTGTATGGGCCTAATGATTTCAGCTGGAAAGTCATTGCATCACCGATACCGTGATAATGGCGCCCTTGTTCACGATCAGCTCTCTCCCGTTGCGATCTTCGATGCTGAGCATGTACGCCCCAAGGGCCTTGAGCTTCCCCGATTCAATCCTGCCGTTCACCAGTGTTATGGTGACTGATTTCCCTATGTGGGAAGTGTTAAGCGGTTCCGGATTGCTGTAATTCTCCAGACCCTTATCCTTAATGTGCGAATGTTCTTTCCTTTCAGGTGATTTCATTCTTAGCCTACCTCCGAAATTAGCTTCCTTATTGCTGTAGGCCATCCATTGTCGCTCTTAGGGAGAACGCTCAGAAACATCCTGGCCCTTTTTTCTCGCGTGATCACTCTATCGCCCTCTTACGGCATTAAGTCCACCATTGCCGTCGTGCAAATTGTGGACTTTGATTCCCTCTAAGGCACTTTCATCCATCAATGCAGGCACATCTTCTTAGCTCCGGCTATGATAAATCGACAAAGTGACTCCTCTCCAAGTCTTTCAAGAGCGATGCAAATGCACCATGGGTCTGCTAGATGAAAACGCGTGTTCTTTGTTGTCTGGATGTGCCTGGAGGTTGCTTGGGTGAACTTCATTGAAGACCTCCCTGGCCTATCTGCCCATGCAGTTCAGAAACGTCTCCTAAAGTAACGCCTGTACGGCCCTTATATACTTTCAAAAACGCATGAAGCGCAGCATCTGGGTTAAGCTTTCTCCAGAGTGCAATTCGATTCCATATGAGGCCGTAGCGCAGGTCCTCACTAGGATTTTCATTCAGGGGAATCTCTTCAAATTGTAAGCCATTCATCATGCTGCGTAAAGTAACCAGATCTATTGAATCGATCACTGAGATTAGCCAGTATCCGTCCAAATATGGATCAACAGCAAACCTGCTAAGCTCATCCACGGTGAGAAATCCACTTTTTTTCACTTTAGAAAGTGCAAGGTAGCCCTGGTCAATAAAATTTTGAAGGAACGCACTTCCCTCGGCGGACAAACGTATACTCTCAGCCATCGTGATGTAAGTTCCACCTGTTGCGATTGCACTCCTTATCTTTTCGCGGGCAATATCGATAATGTTATCCATAGTATTCAGTGTAAATTTAGCATCCTCGACGAGGGCCCCCGGTAGCTCATTTCTTAGCAGCAAAAATTTCATCAGGGAGTATGGATATGAAAATCCTAACGGAAAAATATCAAAATCACGCAACGGCTCTTCAAACATTCCCCTGACGAATCGGGACATTATCACGTTGGTTCTTACGAATTTTTTGGATCTGATCGACCCATGGAACGCGGGGACGATGATATTCGGCAACGACGCAACCCCAGCTGAGTTGAACATCATGCGATCCAAGGAGATATCTCCAACGCGATCAACCCATATTCGGGCACACTCGAAAGCAACTGCGCGCGCAAGAGGGTAAAAAAGGTTAGTTTTCAGGCTGTCAATCTCTCTCCCCTTTGTATCGGTGAGTATCAATCTGGCCGTGTTTCGATAAAAGCGCTTGAAAGCAGCTTTTACGTAAAATGGCAAGAAAACCGTTGTGGTCATGTCCCTGGAACGGTCGTATTCTGTGAACGAATCGTATTTGTCGTACTCTTCCCTTTTATAGGTGAGCTTTACAACAGCCACTTACAGTCCCTCCTTGAGAAATGCCGAAGAATGCACCGAGGGATATTTCAGTATTTGGATAAAATAGTCAAATGCGCTGTTTACAAAAACCGCAACATTTATCCCCCCTATAACCCCCCTGTATACTTTTTTAATTAGTATCCAAATTGTGATACTAATTAAGTTAGTAGACATATTAGTAATTTTATAAAAATCACTGAGCCTAGAAATTGCATTATGGCAATGATTGATAGATCCTTTTAATTGTTTAAATACCAATTTTTGAGAGTTTAAATACTCATGCGATTTGTTAATATGGTCTGGAAAAGTTGTACTTAGGGCAAAGCGATCGGCAAGTTCGAATCCCTCAATGGCACGAGCATCAAAGGACACTTGAGTATCTATCAGAGTATTTGCGCTCATTTTATCGGCTCCTCCTTTTCATTCTCCATTTTCTGATTCAGATCTTGCCCTCTAATTTCCTGCCAGAGTTGGAATACCTTCGACCAGGACAATTCAACTCACCTCCAATGGTTCTATGACCAGATTGCCATCTGCAGCAATGTACAAAGCCAGCCTGTCCCCTTTTGTAATCCTACGAGCGCGGATCCAGGACACGGGCAATCTCAAGCTCAGACCATTTCCCAGCTGGATCACTTTTCTCGAGAACATCGCAACTCCATTTTTTTCCATATTTTGCTTATTCATGCAGATATATTTCTGGGTTATTATTAAAGATATCTTTTTATACTAAGAAGTAATTTCTATGTGATTGTTGCATCCCGTATTAAACAATCAGAACCTTAAGTTGATTTAAGCCCGACATAGAAATGTGCCCCAGATTCACTGGTTCTGCTTTCAGAGGCATGCCCTCAGGAGGCTCTGCAGGTTTCCACCTGAGAAGTGGACATAAGAATGTATTTGGAGAGGATATGTTGCACTTTATACTGAGCATATGAAAAATTATGATGCTTGATTTCAGGAAATACAGAGGCTGTTGAAGAAACAAACGCAATAAACGCAATGGCGTTATGCCGTTTCAGAGATGATATTACCAACATCGAATGTGGTCAGGTAAAATATGCGAATGAAAAGGCAGTCAAGCCATCAGCAAGAAAGCTGATTAAGAACTCGTCAGCGCTGTCATATTTGTGCTTCCTCTGCCGAGTCGCTGTCTCAATGTAACCAGAATATTAAGATAAGCAAATGAGGAGAGATTGAGATTTTTTGAGCTAACACCACCATGAATTAACACATTAAAGAATCTATCCTGATTATAGCGATCATGCATAGTTGCGGGATTATCCGCTGATACTATGTTCTCAGCACTCTGGAAACCGGTGGCAGGGCCAAGAGACCCAACCTGAGCCATTCAATGATACAGTCCAAGGGTATCCGCCTGGGATGCTTCAAAACAACAGCAGCGCCCTTAACGCCGCTTCACCCAGGGCAGT
>JAJZAW010000126.1 GCA_021799185.1 Thermoplasmata archaeon | reverse complement strand
GAAATGGCAATGCCGGGGAAGAATCAGATTTTTATTATCAAATGCGTTCCAGCATCGCTGCATAAAAATTTAATTTAGATGCGGAGGGAGGGATTCGAACCCTCGGACCCCTACGGGAATGGACCCTAAATCCATCGCCTTTAACCTAGCTCGACAACCTCCGCGGGTCTTTCCTTTATTTAAGGAGAGTATATTAAAAAATTCCTATTGAGATTCATAAGATGAGGCAACCTGATCTTGAATTTTATCCCCCCGTGAAATTTGAGCTCCTCCTTAGCGCCATATGCCCGTAATTTAATAACCCTGGAAGGTGAAAGATTTGGCATATAAGACCTAGGATTGCTTCCATGCACGGACAATAGTGTAGCAAAAACTGATTCTGCGTCTATGGACAATTCTTATTGTTGAGGGATGTGGATTTCACATGTCTTAATATTCAACCGCCATCAAATTTGCTTTAATGCCTGGACCTGCTGATTCTCCTTGTGCACGCACTCCGCACTCATTGGCAAATCCTAGAAATTGAACAGTATTTATCCATATGCAGTTCGTGTTTCACCAGAGCCGTGTCCCAATTTATTATGCAACCTTAAGATGATGTTTTCCGTTGTTGGAATATTGCTGAAGCATGAAAGGACAGTTATGCACCACCATGTATGCACCGCAATTTTCCCAAGGATGATTCGTTGCATTCGTGTCTGGTTGTTTCAAATTTGTTTTGGCACAGATTCTGACCCGGGTTTTCCTGCACAATTCACCTTCCCACACCATAAATGTCTGGTGTTTGCTTATTGATCTTGAACTTCCAATCTGGAGGTTTTAATTTATGGTTTCGCACAAAAATAATAAAATTCAATCAGATAATCATGAACTCATGGCAGAGATTGGGCCAGATTACAACATAGTTCATGATATCGCTCTTGAAAACACTGCCATCCTTGGCATAAATCTCAAGCACGATTATTTCAGTGGTATTTTCAGCAAACTGGAGTTCATAAATGCTGTTACCTATCTGAAGAATCTTGCGGATAGAAATAATATTTCTTCATTATATATTTCAACAGATCCTGAGGATAATGGCTTTAATGCTTACATACAGATGAAAAAAGAAAGAAGGTTACAGAGAAGTGCACCCAAATCGCCCCTTGACAGTGGCTTTGAGGCGCAGTTCGAAAAGATGTTCAGTGATGCTCATAGTCCCATGGTGTCAAAGAGCGACGATATTTTCAGCTCATCCGTACTCCCTGATATTCTTCACGAGAAGGGGATCAGGTATGTTATAATCATTGGATTTCACACCGAGACAGCAATACTCAGAAGCGCTCTTTCCGCACTTGACCACGGTCTAATGCCAGTCGTGGTTTCTGATGCTGTCTCCAGCTACTCGGAGAGAATTTATTATGAGGCGCTGGACATTATCTCCCAGTCGGTGGAAATAATAGATTCCAGGGATTTAATGAAAAGGTGGCCGGATCAATGAATAACTCAGAGAAAAGGGCGAAAATCATACTGATAGGGGGCATCCCGGGCGTTGGTAAATCCAGCATTTCAGGTTATCTGGCCAGAGAACTTGGAATTGATCTTGTACTTTCTGGAGATTACCTCAGGGAATTTGTAAGGCCCCTTTGTCCGGAACTTAACGTGCTGCAGGTTAGTGTATATGAGGCCTGGAAATCATATGGCGAAGAAACCCGGGAAACTGTCTTAAGAGGCTTTCTTGATCAGGCAATGGTTATCAACAGGGGCACCAATGCTGTTCTCAAGCGCGCCATTGCAAATGGTGAATCTCTTATCCTCGAAACCCTATATTTCATCCCTTCGCATCTGGAGAAGAATGTTTTATCCAATATTACTCCGCTTTACATATACATTTCAGACAGGGATATTAATGCAAATCGCCTCAATGAGAGGCAGCAGTTCACGCATTTCAATTCCCCTGGCAAGAGGCTTGCAGATCAGCTTGACAGATACAGAATAATGATGTTTCATTCCCTGGTAGAATGCGAGACCTTTGGAATCAGAGCATTTGAGAACTCCGATTATTTGAAAACAAGGGAACAAATACTTGATTACGTTAAGTAATTGATAATTATGTCCGATCCTAAGGAGTTAGGGGACCTGATTCACAGGGAATTGGTCAGGCTGGGAATATGGCGCGAACCCGCAGAGGGTGATGCTAACCTTGAATCGGAACGGATAGGTATTGGGTACGGTTATCCCATCATAGGGCTGGAAAAATTTTTGGGCTATTTTGACAGGTCACTTAATATTGCAAATTTTCCGTCAATATCCATGCTTACTGACTTCAGCTACGCTGTATCATACTGCAAATATATAAAGAAGCCAGCCTCTGATTTCGTATCCCTGGATGGAAATACGGACAAAAAGTATCAGGACCGGGCCCGGAAGGCACTTTCATTCTTTAAGAGCCTTTATGGAATTACCGGTTCCTTTCTCTTCTATATCAAGAGAATAAAAAAGTATCAAAACGCCAAGGGACTTGGGGAATCGGCAGCCGTAGCCGCTGCAGTGGCAAGATCTATCACATCCTGTGCCCTAAATGCACAATCCAGCAGCAATGAAGAGCTGATCTCCAGGCTGGCAAGGCTTGTTTCGGGGTCCGGAACCCGTTCCGTCACAGGCGGCGTTTCAATGTGGCTGTCATACCCATACATCAATGAAAGGAGCTGCCATGGAATCCGTTTGCCAGTTGACCAGAGAAAGATCCACTTCGGTGCATTTCCAATGGCTTCAGGATGGTTAACGGACGACGCCCACAGGCTTGCCGAATCGTCACCATTCTACGGCAGATGGATGGCAGAAAAATTTGATAGGATTCTGGAGGAAATCCAGAACGGATTCACCATTGAAAATCTGTTGAAAAGGGCTCAGAATGAAATGTATACACTGAATTCCGTTATCCTTTCAACGGGGAATTTCATACAGATTCCGGAGAGCCTTAAGATAATAAGTGACCTGAAGGAGTTCACTGCAAGGAACTCTGCATTGCATTATACTGCAGATACTGGTCCAAGCATAGTATTGATGAGCCAGGATCGTTCCGCCATTGAAGAATTCATTGAGGGAAGGAAGGAAGAATTCCTGTGGGGAAAGAGCCCTGATAAACCGCCTGACATGAACAGATTCTTCAGCGAGGCTGACACTTTCTTCATGGAAAACTCTTAATTGCCGTGAAGGCATATGAAAAAGTAATGCTAGAACACCCGGCTCTGCAGGAAAGTGTTTTCAAAGATATTCCACGGCTTCCTGAGGTGCGCCTTATGGATGTGTCTGGCATGTTCAAGATTGCAAAGGTGGAGGATTTTGATCCGTCAGGGGAGAGCAGGGGGAAAAACATTCCCTGGCAGACCATATCCAGAGCTGTTCTGCTGAGGGATGACTACAGATGCAGAGTTTGCGGAAAGGGGACATTTACTCAGGTCGATTCGGCCGATATTTACGACAAGGTGCACTTTGATCTTGAAGTGCATCATATTGTGCCGAGAAAGGATGGAGGGAACGATTCCTTCAGGAATCTGATATCTCTCTGCAGCGAATGCCACCGGAGAACATTCTCAAATAAGTATACAGGCGTACCCGTAAGGAAAAGCATGGACCTTTTTTTCTTTGAAAAGAGTATCTTCCTGGCCCTCCCTCCGGATGAGGCTCCAAATTTTTCCGGGCATCTTGAAAAGGGTATCCTGAAGGATTACCAGCGCATCTTCGATCAGGAAAGCTCCCGTTATGTTGTTGTGCCCATGAGGGGCGCCAGGCTGGAATTCTCAGCAATGCGTGTTACACTGGAGGATTACAGGAGAATGGTAGCTGGAATGCTGCACTCCCTGGAAATAGCAGACTATTCAACTTATTCTGCCATAATATCAGGAAATGAAGAAAAATGCAGATTCCTTACTAATCCCAGCGGATCAATCATAGCCTAAAGCACTATACTTTCGCTTCCGGCAGTGCGGTTGCGCACTCCAAGGGAGTCGACTTTGATTTCCTGACCTCCATGCAGCTTTGCCTTTTCCTTCCCTGAATAAAGGGCAGATACCACACGCCCTATTGCATCTCCCTTCAGTATGCCGCTTCCGCTTGTACCAGTTGCCACTATTATGTTAAGATCCTTAAATATGTAAGGAGTCTTATCCACGGTATTGTATGAATAATAGCC
>JAJZAW010000013.1 GCA_021799185.1 Thermoplasmata archaeon | reverse complement strand
GTCGTTAGATCCTCGAATCTGGCAATTTTCATTGATAATAAAACGTTCAGGACCTTAAGTGCCGATCCGGATAGATGCAAATCCAAAGTAGCGCTATCCATCATATACACATTGCAATCCCATGGATAAATTGTTTGTATTCAAGAATGATCCTATATCATATAAATAACCCTTATTGACTCTCATTGAAAGGTTTATCTTATACCAAATATTAGCCCTCTGGTGCCACTGTAGCTCAGTTGGTAGAGCAGCTGACTTGTAATCAGCAGGTCGGGGGATCGATACCCTCCAGTGGCTCTAAGTTTGCATTCAGAAGTTTTAAGAACCTTAACTACGGGTCTCTTTAAATTATGTCATTGGACTAAAAATACCCTATGCTTGAGACCTTGCCAAAACGGGTTTTTTGCTGATTCGGAGATGAGTGCCAACAGAAACAGATTATTTTTCAGAAGCTCTGGCAAGCATAAATTGATCTTGTTTAATATTCATGTTTAGCATTGATTGTTAATAAAATGAAGACTTCGGGCTATTGGCCCTGGCCCAGTGAAAATCCCGGTTCACCGTCGAATGTAAACAATCCCTCGGTCTTGATTGGAGGAATGCCTGCGTCAACCATGCGGCCAAAAAGATCTATAACATTCCTGTGTGTTACTGGCTGTCCTGAAGTTGCACTCTGAAACCTGCAGCGCCAGTGATCAACGCAGAAAGTATCCGGAATTCCACCAGGGTACACCTTAGTTCCCCTGTTTGTGATCATTACAAGCTGAAACTCAGGTTTTGAAACCTCATCAAGTTGTTTTCCAAGTTCATCAGCAGACCCCCGCCAGTCAACAAATACGTCCACGCCCACCAGTTCTTTGGATGGGGCAGGGCGTTCCACCAGCTTAATTTTCAAAGGGTTACCATGTGGCGGATAATTAACGCTTTTCAGCTGCTGCGGATACTCCCCAAGATTATCTATAACTGCATCGGCAAATTCTTTCGTTCCAACTTTCTTTCTGGAAACTGCAGGATCAAAGATGTCATAGGTATGTATGCCATCTTCAATGGTCTTCAGCCACGCATTGTGTACTTTTGTTGCCACGTCACCTTGCCCAATGTAGACAAGCATCTGCACTGCAGCCAAAAGGAGTCCGGATGGGTTGGCGAGGTTCTGACCAGCGCGCCGGGGAGCAGAACCATGAATGGCTTCGAACATTGCAAACCCATCACCTATGTTTGAACTCCCTGCAAGCCCGACTGATCCGGCTATCTGTGCAGCTACGTCAGAAAGGATGTCGCCGTAAAGATTTGGCATCACTATAACATCAAACACTTCAGGAGAATCAGCCAGTTTTGCAGCTCCAATATCTACAATCCAGTGCTCGCTCTCAATATCGGGATATTCTCGTGCAACGTCATCAAATATCCTCCGGAAAGTCCCGTCTGTAAGCTTCATTATGTTGTCTTTTGTAAAGCATGTGACTTTATGCCTGTTGTATCTTCTGGCATATTCAAAAGCATATCTTATCACTCTTTCTGATCCGGGAATGGAAATGAGCTTCAGACACTGAAATACATCTGCTGTCTGCCTGTGCTCAATGCCCCCGTACAGATCTTCCTCATTCTCCCTTATTATTACAACATCCATATCATGGTGCTTGGTGGATATGAATGGATAATAGGATAAGCAAGGTCTAACATTGGCAAACAATCCAAGTGTTTTCCTCACTGTGACATTAAGGCTCTTGAAGCCTCCCCCTTCAGGCGTTGTGATGGGCGCCTTAAGGAAAACCCTCGTTCTTCTGAGGGAATCCCAGGCGGATGGTTCTATTCCTGAAGTTATTCCTTTTTTGAAAACACTTTCCCCAATGGTGATGGTCTCCAGGTCAAGGTTCGCGCCTCCAGCTTTGATGATTCTTAGGGTCGCTTCCATTATTTCTGGCCCTATTCCATCACCGTAAGCCACCGTTACTGGGACAGCCTTCCTGCTCTCATTGTTTTTCTTATTCGCCTCGCTATTCATCTCTTTCCCTATTAAGCCGTCATCATGGAATACTCTAAAATTATTTCCACTAATACGGGGATGGGGACAAATTCTAAAATATCCCCACATTGAATGTATATGTCAAATACCTATGTAGAACAGTATAATGCCAGTTGCGCTATCTCTCTTTTTGCGGCATTCCATACCAACATCTTCTCGTCTGCTGCAAGCCCCGAATCAGAATAACCGGCAGCATGAAAGGCATGGTGGGGACAATAACAGATCTGGCGAATAGAAATAGTGCATATCCATAACCGCAATTGAATACTCTAGTTTTTGCAGCCATAACCGAGATACGTGCCTGCATAGGTGAAGTCCCTGTTTTTCCGGGATATGGAGGCATCATACAACCGTTCCGGATCCCGGGTGGCTTTTTCCACTGTTATTGGGCTTCACGGTTCTGTTTCAAATTAATAATGCCCATACGTGATGATAAATATGATACTCGCCGCAAATTTACCCCACGCCATGGATGGCCTGATCTTGAACCTAAATTAACGTATTCCGTACTATTAAATGCGAATGCGTTTCCAAGTGGCTTTTAGCAATACGGGAACCTTTCTGAAGTCGATTTAATATGCCAACCAATAGGGCGAAAAGCCCCACTGATTCACTCCAGATGCCGCCTGCATCTTTTATTCCCTTATATTTTGTGCACCCACTGAAATACTGCAAAAGAAAAAGTGATCAGGGATTCCTGAAATTACTTCCTGCGTAACTGCACCTGTTCTCGAGTTCCTCCTCTATCCTCATGAGTTGATTGTACTTTGCGAGCCTTTCTGACCTGCACGGAGCACCGCTTTTTATGTGGCCTGCCCTTAAGCCAACAGCAAGATCTGCGATGAAGGAATCATCCGTCTCTCCGCTTCTGTGGCTCACGAGGACACCCCATTTATTACCCTGGGCCTTCCTGCATGCTTCAATGGTCTCAGAAATGCTCCCAACCTGGTTCATCTTAAGTAAGAGACCGTTCACAGCATTTCTTTTGGTTGCTTCATCAATCCTTTTTAGATTCGTGACCAGAAGGTCATCCCCGATGATTTCAATTCCTTTGCCCATGGCTGAAGTTATTTTTGAAAAATTGTCCCAGTCATCCTCTGCAAATGGATCTTCGATAAATGCTATGTCATAACTGTCAACGAAATTCCTGTACATTTCTATCATCTCATCGCCTGTTTTCAACGACTTTCCCTTAAGAACTGGGTCCTTGAAGTTGAGATCGTACCTTCCATTCACATAAAATTCAGATGCTGCTGGATCAATGCCGATCCTTATTTTTCCTGAATAACCGGATGCATCTATGGATTTTGTTAGAAGGGACAGACATTCATCTGCATCGCCTATATTTGGAGCGAATCCTCCCTCATCTCCCACATTAGTGTCTCTTTTACCGTATTTTTTTGTTATTTCATCCTTGAGGGTATGATACACCTCAGAGCCCATTCTTACGGCTTCGTGAATGTTCCTGGCACCGGTAGGGACCAGCATGAATTCCTGAGGTGCAAGTTTATTGCCTGCATGAATCCCCCCATTTATTACGTTGAAGCATGGAACAGGCATAACAAAATTATCAACCCCCGCTAATTTTGCTATGTATCTGTAAAGGGGGAGCCTTTGCGATGCAGCACCAGCTCTTGTTACGGCCATTGAGACAGCGAGGATAGCATTAGCGCCAAGTTTACTCTTATTATCGGTACCGTCCAGCGATATCATTTTTCTGTCTATTTCAAGCTGTTCGACAGGATCCATTCCCATCACAAGATCGGAAAGGGTTGTTCTAATTGTTTTGACAACACCTAGCACGCCCTTTCCATGGTACCTGGATGGATCGTTGTCTCTGAGTTCGACGGCTTCGTGGCTCCCGGTCGAGGCGCCGCTGGGAACCATAGCCTTAAAAATTCCATCATCAGTATGGAGTTCAGCTTCTACCGTCGGATTGCCCCTTGAGTCTAAAACCTCTCTGGCTGTCAGCTTTGTTATTCTGCCCACATAAATCACCTTTTAATACCACACCTTTGCTGGAGTGATTACCATTAACAATAGCAGATGAGTTAATATAATGCTCGTCTCCAGGGATCCATTAGAAACAATTTATTCCATATAATTCAGCACCGGAATGCTTGTCAGGCTGTTGGGGTTCTTTTAACATGCATGTTATAGGTGACGGCATTTACATGCATATCAAGGTTTTTCTCGAATTCTTTATGCCAAGGCTGTTCAGAATTAAGACCGGCTCAAAGCACGATCTTTAATTGGTTCACAACTGATGAAGTATAAAGTCCTTTACGGTTTTATTGCCAGATATTTTAAGTAGCCTCATCCAAAGACTTTATGTTGCTATTCAGACAACCTTTTAATATAGCCATTTTACATAATTTTGTTAATGGACAAACCTGATTTCGGCACCTATCATCATTCATCCAGCGAAGATTCTGAAAGGCTTAGGGAGACTGCTGAGCCAATGTTCAAAGAGGCTTTCTCAAGGCTTCCTGTTGACAGGGAAAAAGCGATATCCATTCTTGATGTGGGGTGCGGCAATGGGTTCCTGTTATCCGTGGCAGGGATGTTCTATCCCGCATCGTTGCTCACTGGCGTTGATTCCTTTTCTGGAGAAAGCCTCCATGGATCTTCGATAGCCCAGGCCAGGAAGAATATGGATACGCTCGGGATAGGGGCTAGGACCACGATCTTGGAAGTAGATCTGTTGAATGGCAAGTTACCGGAGGAAAAATTCGACCTGATCATTTCCAATCTGGTACTCCATAATCTTCAGGGAAAACGATTCAGGGCTTACAGAATAATAAGGGAAATGCTGAAGGACGGTGGCTATTTCTTAAACGGAGACCTGTTCATACCAACATGGGCTCTTCCTGACAAATTTTCCCATGACATGAAAAAAATTAGCAGTTCGTTCATACTGGAGTTTACAATTGAACCCCCATCATCGCCCATCAGCTTCCTGAAGCATTACAGACTGGCTGTACTTCGAGGAATTTACTGACTGTGTTTACATAAAAACATGAGATAAACAGTCCTGATTTAAGGTAAATCAGGGATGCTATTCTGGATTCCTGTTCAAAATATTTATGTCATAAGCATGGCATCCCGGTTATTTGAAAATGGGCCTTCTTCAATGGAAAAAGTAGTTTTCCACAGGTTGTGTTCACCAACATTGCTGAATCAGGGTACCGGTTGTAGATTACATGGGAAAATGCTGCGTTGTTGTGGTGTATTTCAGAATTTCCTTGTTATTATGGGAACTATCATTTCTTCACGGCTGAACCCCCCGTGCATTCCGATCATATCTATATTGGACCAATCAGGATCAAGAGAAGATAGTGATGTATCAATAATTCCACTGTCCTGTGAAGGAATTATGGTGTAGTTAGAGAACAAGTCAGGATCAAGGGAAGAAGATGACCTTCGCCCGAAAAACCCCTGATCCATAAGTTGCCTGGTACTTACTGCAATGTGGCCCGGATATCTTTTGCCCATGTGATCAAGAAAATCGCTTTCATGCTTTTCCATGATCCTCAGGAATGGAGCCCTCTCATCCCCGGTGGCGGGAGAGACAAGCATTCGCCGCAGTGTTCTGTCCCTTGAGAGATCATCAACCCTGTCCTGATTCACAACAGTATGGCCGTGATCAGCTGAAATGGTGACCGATGTGCCGGAACCTGCCAAATTTTCCCCCAGGGCATGCTTTATGAAATAGAATATTGAATCAATATCCTCCGCTGTTTCCTGTGAATACGGGCCGATCTTGTGCGATATGGTATCAACCGTTGAAATATAACAGAAGTGGAAGCTTCTGCGGCCCGTAGAAAGAATATCATTTTTCAGAGCAGTAAACATGTGCGAAGTTGAATGATATGGCCTCATAATCGCCCCATTTCCGGTGATGCGTGTGAGCCCGCTATTCCTTATACCGTACGGCATGTAAAGGAAAGAATCTATCCCCTCTGCTGCGATCTTTTCATGTATGGTTCCGTGCCTGTATATGTGTGAAAATATGCTGGAACTGTCCACAAGGGATCTGTTTCTCATGCCAAGCGGGCTGAGGGAGATCATATTGCAAACAGAACCGATATCTTTCAGGTACTGTATGTAACCGATTATGCCGTGCTCTTCCGGATCCATTCCCGTGTGAAGAGTTACAGTTGCTGTTGATGTGGTGGAAGGGAAGATGCTGGTGGCAGGAACGTATGAAGATTCCTCAATAAACCCTTTTAAATTTGCTGCACTGCAGTTGTTCAGGGCATACTGGATGGTACTGTGGCCAAGGCCGTCGACCAGGATGAAGACTGTATGATCGGAAGCCTCTGAGACGTGCTGGAGCAAATGGGGGGACCTTTTTTCATGATAAATGCCCTGTGATTCCATAAGAGCGCCAGGTATATCGGCTATTGACCCCCTTCCGAATGCAGGCCTGTAGAGCCCGTCCATTCCCTTCCAGCCATAGCTTTCAATTATGCCTTCCAAGTCGTCATCCTGCATTTGAATCTTCACATCCCCACATGTTTATTGCGTATTATGCCTTAAATCATTTCAGGCCGGCACGCAATGCACCTTAATCCGATCCGGGTGCCGTTTGATCACTTTTCCGCGGCTCCTGCCGGCGGATTTGTTGCTGCTGCTCCCCTGTTTTCCTTGCCCCTAACAAGTGATAGAATTGCGGCCACGGTGAGTATTCCCAGCGATACATACAGTGCCGCATGTATTCCACCCATGAAGGCTGTTGAGACATTTCCCAGAAGTTTTCCCAGCCCAGCAAAAACCTCAAACGCCACATTTCTTGGAACAGAAACGCTGGCAATGGATATTGCCACAACAAAGCTACCAAGCATGCCTATGTTTGCCATGGTCCTGAGAAATCCGGATGACAGCCCGTACAGCTCCCTCGGGGAGTTGGCCATAACAGCGCTGTTGTTTGCAGGAAAGAACATGGATGATCCGAGGCCCGTGAGAAATGAAGCGAACAGAACTACGTAAAGGGATGAAGTTATGGTAAGAGTTGAATAGACCAGAACTGAGACCCCCATCATGGCAAGCCCGGATGTTGCCGGAATCCTTGAGCCGATCCTGTCAGTGATCTTTCCGAATTCCGGGCCCATTATGCTGCCGACCACATATCCTGGCAAAAGCAGAAGCGAACTGTAGAATGGGGAGAGCCCCCTTATTCCCTGCAGATACATTATTATTATGAAAACCACCGCAAGGAAGCCAAGGCTCTGGAAAAATGATGCCATGATTGAAAATGTCAGTATCCTTATCCTGAATATCTTCATGGGAAGGAGGGGTTTCGCCACCATTCTCTCAGTGAATATGAAGATAATAAGAACAGCGATGCCGCCAAGGATCAGGGAAATGTTCAGCGACCTCACGCCGTAGGACGCTATGTCAACCGCGGCATATGAAATCAGTATCAGGGCAAGAGCCAGGGTTATGGTTCCGGGAATATCCAGCTTGTTCCCGGCCTTGTGCCCCCTCCTGATATATCTTGTACCGAAATATATGGCAAATGCGCCAATCGGGACGTTTATGTAGAATATATACCTCCATCCGATGAATGTGGTTATTATGCCGCCAAGAACAATGCCCAGCATTGCTCCTGCATTATATCCCACGGCCGTGTAACCAAAGACGCGCCCCCTCTTGTTGGGTGGAAAATTATCAGCCACGATAGCGCCGCTGTTTGACTGAATCATTGAGGCACCGCATGCCTGGACCGCCCTGAAGGCTATGAGTTCAGCGATTCCGCTGGAAGCCCCGCAGAGGGCAGAACCAACTGTGAACAGCCCCAGTCCTGTGTTGAAGACAACCTTTCTTGTCAGTATATCTCCAAGGCGCCCGAACTGTGTTGTGCCCACTGCTATAACGAGCAGATAAATCATTATAATCCATATGGAATAGGAAAGCTGCGTATTCAGGTCCACAGTAATTGTTGGAAGGGCAAGAAGCACTATTGTGGAATCAACGGCTCCCATGAGAACTCCGATGAGCAATGCTATAATCAGCCGTGTGTCGTTGTCCACATCCCCAGATCATAACCGACTAAAATACAGTTTCTAAGTGCTTGAGTCAATATAAATTATATGGAGAAATGGAAACCGTTCTGTCCGACAGGATCATGGCGACCATACCATATGCTGTGTTGGCATATATTATGATAAAACTTTAATAGTGTTAGATAATGTCTATCACGATATAAATTGTTGATCATTCCGAAGGACAGTGAAAGCAGCGATGGGCTCATAGATTTGCTTCAGGCATCATCCGCATCATTCAGGAAAATACGTCTTTATGACCGCGACGTGATTTTTGCAGATCATTCAGCAAACATTGATCCGGGGCATATGGGGGTGACAGTCAGCGAAGGGCTTGTTTCCAGAAAGTTCAAACCGGATTCCACCAGAGTGCGCCTTAGGGACCTGAGCATCGGCCCGGACAGGCTTATCATTGCAGCCGGCCCATGCGCAGTGGAATCAGATGAACAGATATCAACCATCGCGGCTGAATTGAAAAAATCAGGCGCGGACATCCTCAGGGGCGGTGCATTCAAGCCACGCACAAGCCCTTATTCCTTCCAGGGCCTTGGCATTCAGGGCCTGAGGCTGCTGAAAAAGGCTTCGGATGAAACCGGCCTTCCAGTTGTCTCAGAGATTCTTGATCCCTCTCAGTTTCCAAATTTTCAGGACAGTGTCGATATGCTTCAGATTGGTAGCAGAAATTCGCAGAATTTCTCGCTGCTTAAATTTGCAGGGACCGTCCGGAAACCAGTGCTGCTAAAGAATGGAATGGGCAATTCAATAAATGAGTGGCTTGGATCTGCGGAATACATCCTTTCAGGCGGAAATCCCGATGTGATTATGTGCTACAGGGGGATAAGAAGCTTTGAGGGAGTTACAAGATTCACCATGGATTCCGGTGCAATAGTTTCACTTGGGAGAATGACTCACCTGCCTGTCTGCGCTGACCCGAGCCATCCCGCTGGCAGGCGTGAGCTTGTTGAGCCTTTAGCTCTCGCTGCGGTTGCGGCCGGCGCAACAATGCTTGAAGTTGAGGTTCATAATGATCCGGATGCGGCCCTTTCTGACGCCGAGCAGCAGATAACCTTTGATCAGTTCAGGTCCCTGAACAGAAATGCCCGTGATCTTTTTCAGCTTCTGCATCCCGCCGCAGCAACAGTCTTCTGAAGGATCACTTCCAATACCATGCCGTGTCATCCACTATTTTTCTATCACCCGCGGCCACCGGGCCGGTTTCTTTCATCGCCAGACTCACCAGAAATCCGGCTACTGCAAAAATACCAAAATACATAATGCCTGCCCAGGGGCCGTATATTGCCGAGAGTATGCCATAGCCAATAACACCTGCCAGCCCGCCAGTTCGACCTATTGATTCGGCGATTCCCTGCCCCGTGGCCCTGATTTCTGTACCGAACTGCTCAGCCGGAGATATGACAATGGTCTTGTCCGGCCCCATTGCGCCGAAGAAATAGGCAGCAAGCAGTAGCCCTATTTCAAGGAACCCGTATTTTCCACCGGTGTAGACCATTATTGCTGCCAGTGCTATGAGTGGCACTGCCCTTCCAAGGAATCCGGATATCTGCAGTGGTTTTCGCCCGATCCTGTCTATTAGAACAACAGTTACTATGGCAGCAGGTATTGTTACTGATTTTACCAGAAGGCTGCCATAGGAAGAAATGGAATTGTCCGTTCCAAGGGTGGTAAGAAGCAGGAGTGGAAGGAATACAGAAAGCCCCTGGTCACTTACCTGATATGAGAACCATGCGGCGGAAGATACAGCAATTTTTTTGATGTCCTCCCTGTGGAAACCTGACAGAATGTCTCGCATATGTGGAAGCCGTGATCTTTTCCATGAGGCTGATTCGCTGATTCTGCTCCGCATGAATATCACTGGAACGGCCATGAGGCCGCCGGCAAGAAGCACGATTCTCCATCCCTGTGCCCCTGAGCCCAGAAATATTCCCCCAAGCCCATAGGCAATGATCATTCCGAAGTTAGCCGCCATCATCACCGTAGCCATGTTCCGTCCCCTTGTTCCAGCAGATTTTATTTCTGAAATGTAGGGGAATACCACCGCAAAATCTGCCCCGATGCCGATTCCAACAACAAACCTGAAAGCAAAAAGCCATGCAAAATCAGTGGAAAATGCACTGCCGACGGAAGCTGCCACGTATGCTATGAAATCCCCAACCAGCAGAGCACGCCTGCCAAACCTGTCCGCGAATATGCCGGCAGCCGCCGACCCGGCTATGGCACCGAAAAGTGCAGAGGATCCCAGAATTGAAAGTTCAAAGCCATTCAGATCCCATGCCCTCCCAAGGACAAGCAGTGCAACGGAAATTGCTGCAAGATCGTAGGTTGCGATGAAAATTCCAGAGCCCGCCAGAATGGTCTCCAGAATGCCGCCTTCAGATCTCCCGCCACTATTCAATCAACGCCTCCAGCAATTTGTAAGGATATCCTTACATATTTTCCAAATATTTAAGTGTTCACTGGTACCGTCAGCAACAGGCCATAGGTTCGCATGATTCCTGTGCTGATAACATTATAATAAGAGTAGATATTGCTGCAGATCGCCCTTCAGGTCATGTTATGTTCAATAAGACGCTGATTGCAATCCGGTCATTTGTTGTGGCTGTGGGGGCAACAGCCGCAAGTTCATTCGTCGGTGTTTTCGGAGTTTATATAGGGGCAACTGCCGTTGAGATGGGATGGCTCCAGTCCACTGCAAATGCACTTTCAAATGGAGGCCAGCTCCTGTGGGGAAGGCTCAGTGACCGTGTTGGCAGGAGGAGGCCTTTCCTGATCGCGGGAAGTGCCATTCTCGCCATCCTTTGGTACATGATGGGAAGAATAAGGACACCGGTGCAGCTTGTTGTTGTTTATGCTGCAATATCTCTTTTTGCATCACTCATCACAGTAAACTGGTTTTCCCTCATTGCCGATCAAACCGACACAACAACAAGGGGCAAGTTTCTCTCCTTAATAAATATCCTGAGTTCACTTGGCACAATCGGATCGCTTGTTGTAATGACATTCCTGTTCCAGGGGCAGGTGACAAAGGACATATTCATACCATTTTCTACTTCGGCGGCTTCCTACGTTATTTCCGGAATACTCATGGGAATGCTGAAGGAGCCTGAGAAACAGAAGGAGCTGGCTGGAAACATCCGGAAAACCCTCAAGGATCTTAAGAAAAACCCGCTGTTTTACAGGTACTTCATGGCAATGAATGTACAGGGGCTTTTCTGGTCCATGGCATGGCCAATGTTCCCCATAACAATTGTTCTTGTCATGCACTTCAGCCTGTCAGATGTTGCAATTTTGACTGTGGCATCCCTTTCCATGTCCGTATTTGTCCAGTACATCCTTGGAAAAGTGACAGACAACATAAACCGTGCTCCACTGATCCTGGCAAATCGAATGATGCTCAGCGCCATACCGCTTCTATATGCCTTCTTCACAAATTTCTGGGAATTCATCATACTGGAGCTGTACAGCGGAGTGCTTGGCTCTATACAGAACGTGGTGATGAATTCCTACCTGCTTGATATCGTTCCAATTGGGCACAGGGCTGAATATATATCAATAATAAACGGATTCAACGGGATTGTATATCTGGTTGGTGCACTGGCAGGAGGGTACCTTCTCCAGATCATGATTGATCACTTCCCCCTGCACCTTGCCCTGATATTCTCATATTCTGTGGTGTTTTCCGGGAGATTTCTGTCCTCCCTCCTCTTCATTGGCCTGAAGGAACCTGAACAGAAGGGCAGAACGCCGCTTCACCTGTATTCCATGCTGTTCAGGTACAAGCAGCCAGGCAGTCCATCGGGCGGAACCATGAGATTCAGATGATATTATCTGACAGGGAGCTTTATGCATCTTCCGTCAGCGAGAATCATCACCTTGGCTCCTGCATTTACCCTGCCGGAAATTATGTTTTCTTCCATGTTTGACTTGAACCACGAAACCAGGTCCACCATGTTTCCCTTGAGCCTGATGCCATCAGCGTCAGCCTTTTCTATGAGCACCCTTACGGCGTCCAGTATATGGGTTCCGGATTGTATGTCGGCTATGCATACTGCACCTTCGGCCTCAAGCATCTGAAGGGTTATGGCTGCCTGCTCAATTTTCTCCAGGGCCCGGCGTTCAAGTATGGCAATATTCTGCCGTGTGGTTCCAAGCCGGCTGGCTATCTCACTCTGCTTCAGGCCAGCTTTCCGCATCCTCACTATCTGTATCTGCCTGGGGGTGAGGAATCCCTGATCAGTTCCTATTTTTCCGGCCATGATTATCAGAGTAAAACGATGTTGTTTAATGTTTACCTATTTTCAAACTGTTTATATTTACCCGGGAAATAAACAGCACATGCGAAAAACCGTTATGGCAACCATACTGGTGGCAGTTATCCTTATTGCTGTGGGGGCCGGCATCGAGCTTGACAAGCCTGCCACAGGTCTGGTTGTCTATTCCGCAGATGCCTATGTTGCAGAGGCGGATGCGCTGATCTCCAACTTTCACAACGCCACAGGAATTGCAGTGGAGCCGGCAAAGGGCGGAGGCTCCTACTCACTGGCCGGGGAGATATCTCAGGGTGTTCCGGCCAGTGTATTCATATCTGTGGCACTGAGCACCTATACTGAGGCTTCTCTTGGACCCAGGTACAGCGGCTGGGCGATGGCATTTGCCTCGGATCAGCTTGTCCTGGCATACGCCGGCAACCAGAATTCAACAGTTCAAAACATAGTCAGCCTCTTCTTAAGGGCAGAGAGTGCCTCGAATACTCTGCAGAGAGATGCAGCATTCAGGTCGGCGTTCCTTAACCTGACCTCAGGGAACGTAACGGTAGGCATATCCAACGCAAGCAGTGACCCTGCGGGACTGAGGGCATACCTGTCACTTGAAATTGCAGGTGCACTCTACGAGAATAACAGATCATTCTTCCTGGAGCGGCTTGTGAAAAACAACGCAGTCAGATCCGATTCTAATGCTGCAGAACTTGTTTCACCACTCCAGAGCGGCAATATAGGATTCCTTTACATTTACAGATCTGCCGCATTCTCCAAGGAACTTGACTATGTTGAACTACCGGGCCAGCTGAGTTTTGGAAATACCAGCATGACAGGATTCTACTCTGGATTTCATTACAATACAACTGCAGGGGAACAGTCGGGTGCGCCCATATACCTGTATGCCACTGCCCTTGCAAACGGAACGGACCCTGCAGCCTCCCTTGAGTTTGTAAGCTACATCCCCGGAAATGATTCCTTCCTGTCCGCATACGGTCTTAGTCCGCTGGAAAAACCCATTCTGTTCAACAATACCATCCCTCCTGCCAGCATCGCAGCACTGGCCTCTGAAGGCAGGCTTGTATATGGAGGGCCAATACGGTCATGATGGGAGCTTAATAGGAGATCGTGTACCACGATGAAGCAGAAAAAAGATGCCCTGTGGATATTCTCGGTTGTTTCTGTGGCAATCATATCCATCCCCATTATTCTCATACTGGCCTATGGGCTGGCGATTTACCATGATCAGCAGGGGTACGGAATAACGGTGATGATGGCCATAGCCCTGACGCTGTTTACATCCATTCTTTCAGCGGTTCTCGTGTTCGTAATATTCACACCCCTTGCCTACGAACTTTCTTCACGGGTGCACAGGGGAATGGAGACCATTGCCGATATACCTGCTTCCATACCGCATCCGATAGTTGGAATTGCCATCCTCATCCTTGGTAGCCCGTTCACGCCCACAGGGAAGTTCCTGGAATCCATTGGCATAGATTTCTTTGATACCATACAGGGAATGATCCTGGCCCTGGCATTTGTTTCTGCGCCCATTTACATCAGATCAATGCAGTCTGCCTTCTCCTCCAGGAATATATTTCCAGACCTTCTTTCCCAGTCGTTGGGTGCATCTAGAATAAGGACCCTTTATGGAGCCGTGCTTCCGGGAATGATCAGGCAGGTTCTTTCTTCTGTGCTTACATCCATGAGCCGTGCAATGAGCGAATTTGGGTCAATAGCAATTGTTGCGTATTATGTTACACAGTATCCGTTCAATGGTGTGAGCGCAGCATCCGTGCTGATATACCAGTACTACGGATACTTCGGTCCGGGTGTTGCCATCACAGCATCGGCAGTAATGATAATTGTTTCACTTGCAGTCCTTGCCGTGGCCAGGCTAGCTGGTGGAAGCAGGCATGCGGGAGATCAGGCATGACTGTTGATGCAACCGTCAGAATGTCAAGGGGTGCATTTGTGCTGAATGCAGAACTTTCCGATTCAGGGATCATATTCATTTCTGGAGAAAACGGATCGGGGAAAACCACATTTCTCAGGGCAATAGCAGGGCACTTCAGCGAGTTTACGGGCAGGGTCATGGTGAACGGCAGGGATGTCACGCATGCCGATCTGCAGCGGCGCGGGATCATATACCTGAACAGCGACACTGTGCTTATGAACATGGACGTGGATTCTCACATTACCTGGCCCAGGAATCCGGACAGATACCGTGGCGAAATCAAATCCCTGAAGGAAAGGCTGGGGATAGATTTCAGCGGGAAGGTTTCAGAACTGAGCCTCGGCCAGAGAATGCGCGTTGCGGCTGCAAGTGCCATTTTTCATGGCCCGGACCTAATAATAATGGATGAAGTGACATCCGGCATCAGCGACAGCACAGTTTTCATAAAATCAATATCGGCTGCCGCAAGGGAAGGAGGCATAGACATTATCTATGTTAGCCACAACCCAGGTGATGTGGACCTTGCAGAACATGTATACCGGATGGAAAACGGAACTCTTTCAAGAATTTCCTAGCGAATCCAGGAACCTGTCCACTTCCTCAAGCATTTTCCTCTGATTTTCATATGCCAGGGATTTCATTGCATCCTCGTATTTTATCCACACAAACCCCATATGTTCATGGGATATGGTTGGTGATTCATAATCCAGCGCCTTTCCTGCAAACATAACAACCTTCTTTTTCACCTTCTGGTCCCTGTGGCTGAAGAGGTAATCCATCTCGTGCCTGAAGCCTGGAATTATATCAACGTTCATGCCTGTCTCCTCAAGGGTTTCGCGTCTTGCCGCATCCTCTTCAGTCTCGCCCTCTTCTATGTGCCCCTTTGGGAAGTCAAGAAAGCCTTCTTTCCTTACCAGAAAAGATATTCCCTTTTTCCGTCCTGGCCGATCCTGTAGACCATTATGCCGCTGCTGGTCTCATTGCTGAGTTCATTTTTCATATGGGTTTTAAATGCGGATGTCTCTAATAAAGGTCATCCGGCCCAATGAAAGAATTTTTATTAAGTGATATGCTATATCATGTCATGTTCATTTGGAGGTGTGATTTATTTCATGGAAAATGTAAGTGACGATGAGCTTCCAGGATTGAGGGCGAGGATTCTGAATAATTCCATTGAAATACTTCACCTGTTTTCTGAGCGCATGGAACTGTCCTCGCGTATAGCCATGATCAAGAATTCCAGCGGGGTTGGCCTCAGACTGAGGGAACGTGAACTGGATGTCATCAGAGATTCCGGCATCAATGACAGCGTTCTCCGGTCAATTATAGTATCACTCTTCGAATTTTCCATCAGGGTGCAGGAATCCACCACCAGCGTGGTGAATGCCGGAAGAGAGGATGATGTGTCCTTCAGGGGAGACAGGGATCATCTGCTCACCCTCCTTGGAACTGTACTTGCTGCCCCTGGCGTGGAGTTTGTGACGCAGATTGAAATTCCGGAATCCCTGAAGACCGCAATACAGATGCGCGGGGGACACATTGTGATGGAAAAGCCACGGGAAAACATTTCCGAAATATCCCTGGGAGATGGCTGCCCCGGTGATCTGGCCTGGATGCCGGAGAGCGGCCTTCTGAAATTCAGGTCCTTTCCGCCTGATCCTTCCCGCCTGAACATGATTGCAGTGGTGGCACATTGAAAATAGCTGTTGTCGGATATTCAGGTAGATTTGGCTCTGCAGCAATGAAGCTTCTGAATGACGCAGGGCACACCACCGTACCTGTCCACGGCACTGATTTTACCTGTGAAATGCTCGATTCCATCGATTACGCACTCCTGGCCGTTCCGGTCAATGCGGCGCTGAAAATCATAAGCAGCTGCAGCGATCCGGGCAGGCTTGTTGAGATCTGCTCCGTAAAGTCTCCCTTCAGGCCTTTTGCTGGACGGACCATAAGCATTCACCCTCTCTTTGGGCCGTCAACAATAAATTCGGGGGAACATGGGGACATTATTTACATAGAGGATTATTCCGTCCCAGGTTCAGCTGATATCATTCATCAGATGTTCCCGGGAAGCCCCCTTAGAATCATGTCTTCCTCCGATCATGACAGGGCCATGATCGACCTGCTTGTCAGGCCTTACGTTCTGTCCATGCTGGCCCATTCATCAGGAAAAGCTGAAACTTCCCTTGCCACAAGAAGCTCAAGAATGCTTTCTGAATTTGAGGGCATCTACAGTGACGAAAGCGAGGAAGTTATGGCTGACACAATATCGCTGAATCCGTACAGCATGGATATTCTTCTTAAAATCCGTGAAGGCCTTGACAGAATCATTGAAAATGCCGGAATGAGTGGCGTTAAGAGGCATCATTTATGATCAAGGAATATGGATGGATAAACTTAATGAACTGTATGGAATAAGTCAACTGAATGGATGTAACCGACAAGAGGATTCTCTTCAGCATTCTGAAGGATGGAAGGATCGCCCAGAGAAAGATAGCAATGGATATTGGCATATCAGCGCAGGCTTTAAATTACAGGATGAGCCGGCTTATGGACGAGGGCATTATTAAGGGATTCTCCCTGCACGTGAGCCCCAGAATAAACGGGCAATTGGAGGCCTTTGCTGCGTTCCGGACCGAAAAGGATTACGACGGAGACGTTGTATCAAGGATAAAATGCCTTGAGGAGATAAGCCTGTACGGTTTTTCGGGAAAAGATCAGGCCGATGTTGAAAGAAAGATTGGCGATGCCGTGTCCAAGCTTGGTGCTCCGGTGATGCGGTATGTGCCCCCCATAATGCCACTTGGAATGAATATAAACGGCACAGATCTGGAAATCATAAGGCTTCTGAAAACCGATCCGCGCATGTCGGTGACCGAGCTGTCAAACCAGCTTGATATCCCCTACATGACCGCCAAGAGGCGCCTGAACCTTCTCATGAGAAACCGCATAATTGGTGTGATAACAGAACTGGATCTTACCGGCGGGGATGTTGTTCTCTACTCAATTTTTTCTACATCGGCAGAAAAGGTCAGGGATATGCTTGCTCCCCAGACAATATTTTCCATATCCGACAGCAGCGCCGGCGTATATACATGCTTCTCCGAGAACCTGGCAAACGCCAGAGGCAGCATTTCAAGGATCAGGGAGATTGACCCCTCAGCAAACGTCATGATCCTCTATGATTACAGATTCTACTCTTGAGGTTTTCCGCTTCCCTCCCTGTTTTCCATTTCCTGATCCATAATATCCCTGGCCACGGCGCGCATCAGCCTCAGGAGAAAAGTAGTCTCAGGGCTTCTTGCCTCGGACAGAAGTGCCATAATGCCGGGCCGTGTGGATGGCATTTCAATTTTTCCCATCTCCCTGCCAATGGATTCAATGGCTGCCAGCAGATTTGAAATGAGGGCATTCCAAGAAATCGCCCTCATTGAGGATTCAAGCTTTTCATTGTCCAGATCTCCCACAGCACTGCTGATGATGGGGATGAATCGTATCACGGCTGAGGCAGCTCCAAGCACCTCCATGGTGCTTGCATAATTGAATATGGCGTCAGATTGTTCGGCCAGTGCATCAAGGATCGACATGAGGCCTGATTCCTGCAGTTTCTTAATGGTCTTCAGCGTTGGTTCAAGATCCTCAATCATGCCCAGCATTCTCTCGATTCTTGCATCGGGTTTCTCCATCAGTACCACCCCCCGTATATGCTGGCAAGAAAATACTTCTCATAGATTGCATGGGCAACCTTCAATATTCTGCTCCGTCCCATGGATCTGCAGTCCGGAAATGGGGTTCTGGCATCTGCAATCTTATGCCTGAAATCACAGTATGCGATCCATCCGGCATCGCCGGTATCAGAAGCGCAGAGCCCCAGGGTGTTGTACGGCACCGGATCGTACGATCCTATTATGTCCCCTGCTACGTAGGATGCTGCAGTATCGGCCTGAAAATGCGCAAACACGCCTGCCATGCCGATTCCTATTGATGGCGCTATGGCGTCCCCTATTGCGTAAACGTCGTCATATGATCTGTTTCGGAAGTTCTTTGCGTTTGAATCCAGCCAGCCGCTTGATGATGCCAGATCTGCATTTCCCGATACAAAGTCAGGCGGCCTGTGAGGGGGAGCAATTATTGCAAGATCGTAGTCGACTTTTTCTCCTGATTCCCCCACCAGCTTCTGCCCTTCACCATCAATGGCTGTGAGCTTAAATCCGTCAATGGTTTTGATGCCTTTTTCCTCAAGCCACCTGCCTACAGGATCGGATATTACCGGCCCGAACATCGCCATTGGTTTCCTGGCCCAGTGTGCAACAGTGATCTCCACCCTGTCCCTTATTCCCCTTGCCCTGAAATAATCATCCAGCATCATTGCCATTTCCCAAGGCACAGGCGGACATTTATACATCTGCGTTGTTACTCCGAGTACAATTTTTCCTCCCCTGAATTCAGAAAGTTTCTTCCTGAGTGCAATGGAATTCTCCATATCCCAGAAATGATATGCGCTATCATAGCCGGGAAAGGATTTTCCGTCAAATTTCACACCGGGCGAGAGAACCAGGGTATCATATTCTATCTTCTGAGTTCCCACCGTAACCATGCGATTCCTGACATCCACTTCCGTGACCTCCCCCTTAACGGATCTGATGCCGGTCTTTGCAAACTTGTCCATGCTCACGCTGATCTGGGAAGGTTCCCTGTTTCCCAATGATACCAGCGTGTAGGAAGGCTGAAAATCAGTTCTCCCTGTTTTATCAATTACTGTGATCTCAGCCTGCCCTTCCGGCACTGTCTTTCTTATCCTGCTTGCAGTGAGGCCTCCTCCAGCCCCGGCTCCCACAATCACGACTTTTTTCGGCATGGAGCATCGAATTCAGGCGGATGTAAAAATTTTGCCTTTAGCATAATCATGGAAAAACCATAGATTCTGCTATCTTCCAGAAAAATGAAAATCCAGTTTATTCCGTAATATTTCATGATTCTGGCCCGGCTGGGCAAATGCCTCCACCTGTTCAGCTTCTATTGCAAATGCATATGAATTGCCTCACTGCCTCCAGTAAAATGCCCTAAATGTTAAAATCAATCTTGGGTTCACGCGCTGTATGCATCGGGGCAGCATTATCCTCTCAGCAACAAAATCTACCAGGTCTTTCATATTCGTATCGCTTGCCATCAGTGCACCGTTTTTCCTTGCCGCCCATGGGTATTCCCCGCTTGACACGTCACTTGTCATATTCGCCAGCATCGGCATATCAACAGTGTTCCTTTATACCTACACTGCTCTGCAATGGCGCACAAAGGCCAGGCTTCTCTTTCTTTCTTCCGTTCTGGCGGCTGCAATGGCCATACTGTTTTTGGGGCGCAGCCCACTGGCTCTTATTGCTGCAATAGTGGTGGGGGGACTGTCGCTTGGAGGCAGGGATTACTCAGCAAACCAGTCACTGGAGCAGTTCGCCATCAGCTCTTACTCTGAGAACCAGAAGGAGAAGAACGCCATGTTCACCCTGTACAATTTTGCATCCTATGGCAGTGGTGCAATCGCCTCTTATTTCCTCTTCCTCATGGGTGCAGGCAGCTTCAGCCTGATTTTCACGGTGAACCTTGTTCTGTCTGCCATACAGATTATCCTTTATATTCCATTGAATCTCCCTGATGCTGTTCGCCGCGAGAAGGGGAAAGCCATACCAGATCCTGCTGTCAGAACCGACGTGCGTAAACTGATGGCACTATTCTCCGCTGATTCCCTGGGCGGAGGGCTCGTAAATACCGCTGTTATCTCCCTGTGGTTCGAGGAAGTGTACCATATCACGCTGTCCCAGGCAGGCCTCATATTCATTGCTGTTAACATAATCACCGCCCTCTCGGTTGTGGCATCAGGATATCTGTCTGGAAGGATAGGCCTGGTGAGGACAATGGTTTACACCCATATTGTCAGCAATGTCATGCTTTTCCTGGTGCCGGTCTTCCATATACTGGCATTGAGTGAAATTTTTCTCTTTCTCAGGCAGAGTACCAGCCAGATGGACGTGCCTGCAAGAGACAGTTTCGTGAATACAAGAATACCAAGGGACTCCAGGGTTTCAGCAAATTCCAGTTTCCTGGCGGCCAGGAATGCTTTTCAGATCCCGGGGCCAGGAATTGCCGGCGTGCTTATGGAAATTTTCCCGCCCGGAGTGTTTTTTTCTGCGGCCCTTGTCAAGATTGCATATGATCTGGCGTTTTATATTGAATATCATGAATACAGGATCTGATAGACCGAATCCTATTTGAGAACCAAGAGAATAACAGTAAGAGTGAAACTGTTGAATGGAAAACATATCCTGATAACGGGCGGAGCCGGTTTTATAGGTTCCAACATGGTTGAAATGCTTGCTGAAACAAACCGGATCACCGTTGTTGATAACCTTTCAAATGTTGATGACAGATACATAAGAAGGTATCTCAGTAAAAAGAATTTCAGATTCCTCAAGGAAGATATATCATCGCTCCAGGAACGCACTGATTTAAGGGATGTGGATGTTGTTGTGCATCTGGCTGCAAACTCTGACGTAAGAAATGGATCTAACGGCCCGGAGGTGGATTTCAGGAACAATGTTGCTGGAACATTCAACCTGCTGGAATACATGAGGAAAAACGATGTTGGGGAAATTCTCTTTGCTTCCAGCTCTACGGTATATGGCGAGGCATCACTTTTGCCCACCCCAGAGAATTACGGGCCCTATATGCCCATATCAAGTTACGGCGCCTCCAAAATGGCCGGTGAAGGCTTCATAACTTCCTATTCGCATTATTACGGCATGAGGGGGACAATTTTCCGGTTTGCAAACATAGTGGGAAAAAATTCAACGCATGGCGTCATTTTCGACTTTATCAGGAAGCTGCAGAAAAACAGGGAAGAACTTGAAATCCTTGGAGACGGTACCCAGAGGAAATCATACATGCATGTGCAGGATTGCGTTGGCTCCATGATACACGTGCATGAAAGATCGGCAAAAACAGACATTATCAACCTTGGAAACAGGGAGACCACTTCTGTGACAAAGATTGCACACACGGTCGCTGAAAAAATGGGGCTGCATGATGCGAAATTCAGATATACTGGTGGCCTTGATGGAAGGGGATGGGCTGGAGATGTGAAGGTAGCGCAGCTGGATGTGAATAAGCTATTTTCCACCGGATGGGCCAATAAATATAATAGCGATCAATCCGTGGAAGTTGCTGTTGAGGAAACCCTTGAGCAGATGGGCAAGGGGAAGTGAACAGAATGTTTCCCCGGGATATCAGGCTTCTGAGATGGATCGAGGAACGGATGCACCTTGCAAGGTACAACCTTTCCCTTAGCGGGCTTCCTGAGCCGGATTTTCAGAGCATGGGCGTTAACACCTCACTTGAGGACATGAAGCGGGAAGCCAGCAGTCCGGACCAGTACTTCAAAAACATACTTTCCGACCTTTACGGCTACAACCCTGAGGAAATTTTCCTGACAACTGGTGGATCTGAGGCGATCTTTCTGATCAGCCTTATGGCCCGGTCAATGGAAACTTCCGTATACACAGGTGTTCCTGAGTATGAGCCCATTTTCAATGTCCCTTCAAATATGGGCGTCAGAACGGCCACTGCTGCATTTGACAAACTTCCCGAAGTCCTGTCTTCAAACAAGGGAAAAAAAGCTGTTTTCATGTCAAACCCGAATAACCCGCTGGGAAACCTGCACAAACCGGAATATCTGAAAGAGATCAGGGGATCAATTTCCAGTGGAGATTTCGTTTATGTGGATGAGGCTTTCCTTGAGTTCACACTTAAGGATCGCCCGGAAAGCGTGTATGATGGCAATGCGGACCTAATGGTCAACGGCAGTATGACCAAGTTCTATGGCTTTTCCGGAATGCGTGTTGGCTGGATCGTCACATCTCCGGAGAAGATAAGGGTGCTTGATAGGCTTAGAGACATTACCGGAACAAGAAATCCGTCGTATCCGCTATGGATAGCAGGCCAGTGCCTTCTCAACAGGAAGAGATTCCAGGAGAGGGCCAGATCAGTGGTTGAACCAAATCTGCGTGTGCTGTCAGGTGTTATGAAAAACCTGCCGGCCCTGTCATGGGAGCAGCCCAGGCATGCACCGTTCGCTC
>JAJZAW010000012.1 GCA_021799185.1 Thermoplasmata archaeon | reverse complement strand
TTGACACAGTGTTGAATATGAGGCTTGGTGTCATGTGGTTATTGGAAAATGAAAATGGAAGATCATGCTGGTAATAAATAACTGCAAAACCGATCGCTCCAAGGAACAGTGAAAAAACCAGGATTGATGTGAAATATTCCCTGAATTCCATCTGCTTTCTGGCATCTTCTCCCAGAAATCTTTCAAATGCCCTGACCAAAGGGCCGCTTATGCGATCCATGGCCGTGGGTTCACCCTTGTAAATTTTCGCTATGTAGCCGGAGAGCAGGTAAGCCAGCACTGTTGCTAAAAGAATATAGATGATAATTATTATGGAACCTGATACATATCGGTTGGTGGCGAAAAAATTAACCCAGAAGTTTCCAGTTGATCCTGAGGAAACAGATGAGGCAATCATAGCTTCTCAGCCGCCACAATTGAAATGATGAGGTACACTACCAGTGCCAGGACAATTACTCCAATGACCAGATATGATACGGGCATTTCAAGCTCTGGCTCTATGAAGAAACATTATTTAATTTTTTTCCGAAATATTTATATTGCTCCACATGAAGATTAGAAAATATGTTGAATTTTAAAAGTGCCCTGATCTTCTGCCATAGGTAAACGCCCGTCGAAGCCGGGCGTTAAAGGCTGATCACGGTGGTGACAGCAGATGCTGGGGCACAGCTTCGATTGCAGTAACTGCAGCAAGCACCGCCGATACTACGAGGCCTATCCAGAATATTACCAGTACGACAGTCCATAATTTGGAAACCTTCTCCTTTCCTGGAAGCATGTCATATATCAGCGTAGTTGGATATGTAAATACCCCGGTGAGTCCAAATGCTATGTAAAGCCCAAGCATAGCTATGGGGCTGGAGGTCATCTTATCCATGTATGCATTTGCACCATAGTATATGGCAATTATACCTGCAAAGAGGGCGAGTATTCCAGTAAACTGAAGTTTCTGCTTCATGCCTATTGAGATCGCCATTATGATCAGTATCAGGCCAATTATTAGGTAAGGATCATAGAACAGTATGTTATAACTGCCGGGCAGGGGCCATACCATTTCACCATAAATGCCCATTATTGTTATGATCCCTCCAAGTATTCCAAGTGGATAAACTCCGGGTCTCAGTACTCCCTCTATATCCTTAACGCCCCTGCGGTACGCCAAGTATACTGAACCGGTCAGATATATTGACACCACACCAACCAGGGACATTATGAACAATTCCATTGCCAGATCGTCTACGAATGCCATTTTGACACCGAGATAAGCATAATCGTGTAATATATAAGAAATAGCATTAAATTATTGGTGACTATATTTAAGTAGAAGATGAAATACCCCTGCAAAATAATATAAGAATTTTAACAAACAGATTGGGTATGAAATCTTATTGAATGCTCTTCCCCATATATGGGCCCGCCCTTGTATATCCAATTTTCCTGAAATATTCCCTGACTCCAACGCCACTGATCACAAGGATTCTTGGAAGGCCCCATTCCTCCCGCACTATGGATTCGGCATTGCTCATTAGCCTACGGCCCAGACCCCGGTGTTGCCACCGATTATCACTGTGGGCGCCAACGGGAACAACCTCTCCAAGAACCTTGATCTCCCTTATGACCGCTGATTCTTTCATTTCAGTCCTGTGTGCATTTTCTGATGGTTTTCTGAGCCTAAGAAAACCAAAAATATGATCATCATTTTCAAATGAAAGAAACACCTCAGTTCCTCCGGCTGCCGCGTAGTCCCGTCTGACCAATTCCATTCTGCCACTGTCGGAAACGGCCTTTCCAACTTCCCTGGTTCTGATCTCCATGGTCTTTATTCCTCTCTCTCTGAGCTTATCATCCACAATATTGTGTATATCGCTTCTCTTTACTCCGGCTTCGATGAATTCAACAGGGATGTCCCTCTGCATCCTCTGCACCCTTATCCAGGGCGGCATCTTTCCCATGAAATTTACGATGAGATCAGATGCCGTCTCCGTATCCATAGGCATATATTTCCCCTGTTTCCAGAGCCTGTAAAGTGCAGTGCCCTTCACAACAAGAGTTGGATATATTTTCAGCATATCTGGCTTGAAAGAGGCGTCTGATATCATGCGGTCAAAACTCTTCATGTCGTCGTCTATTGTTGAGCCGTACATCCCAGGCATGAGATGATACACAATCTTAAGGCCTGCATCCCTTGAAAGCCCTGTTGATCTCACTATCTCCCCTATGCCATGCCCTCTGCCGTTGATTCGCAATACCCTTTCATCCAGGAGCTGAACCCCTAGCTCAACCTTTGTGGTACCGTATGAAAGGGCCGTGTCGATCTCCTTTTCAAAAAACCAGTCCGGTTTGGTCTCAACGGTCAGCCCGATGCACCTTCTGGCTGCAGTCTCGTTTTCAAGCATGGCCTCATCCAGCGTGCCGGAAACATGCATGTTCATCGCGTCAAAACAGCCCTTTATGTATGATTCCTGATATTCCCTGCTTCTGGCAGTGAATGTGCCTCCCATTATTATGAGATCAACCTTGCTTGTATCATGTCCGATGGTATCCAGTTGCTTGAGTCTGTTGAAAACAATGCTGTATGGATCGTAGTTGTTGTTCCTTCCCCTGAGGGCTGCCGGTTCATGGCCCGTGTATGCCTGTGGAGAATTGTTGTCCATGCCACCGGGGCAGTATATGCATTTCCCGTGCGGGCAGCTTTCGGGTGAGGTCATTGCCGCAACAACTGCAACTCCAGATATTGTTCTTGTAGGCTTTATCCGGAGCAATCTAATATTCCCCGAAGAAACAGTGCCTGACCTTAATATCTCGGTATCGCTTGGAATATGGTCAAGCTTGAGTTCCCTGGCAAGGGTCAATTTCCTCCTCTGGAGCGAGTCCCTGTCAGAAATCATGCCCTCCGAGATCTCCTTCCCAATTATCTGGTAAAATTCCATTCTCATAATGATGCCAAATAGGAATAAAATGATTCCATTCATGGTCCCGGGTCCCATTTAAATCCTGTGGATTCAAGATCAGCATACAACATTCGGAAAAAATGTCACTTATGTCATATTGCCAGGAATACCACAATCAGAAAGGCGACCGTAAGGTTAATTGCCTTCCCAATTATGGTTGATCATGCCTGAATTTGAGACTGTGGAGCTTCATATACCTGAAAACTGCAATGTGATCCTGGGGTATTCCCACTTCATAAAGACAGTTGAGGATCTGAATGAAATAATTAAAACGTATATTCCTGCCGCAGATTATGCCATATCATTTTCTGAAGCCTCTGGTGACAGGCTGATAAGATTCGAAGGAAATGATAAGGGGCTCATCTCATTTGCAAATGAAAGCCTTGCAAAGATTGCAGCCGGCCATACATTCCTGATTGTGCTCAGGGGCGCATATCCAATACAGATATTGACCCAGGTCAAATCCTGCCAGGAGGTTGGAAGAATATTTGCTGCAACAGCAAATCCCCTCACTGTACTCATCTTCAAAACTTCACGGGGAAACGGCATCGCGGGTGTGGCCGATGGATTCAGCCCACTGGGTGTTGAGAATGAAGACCACAAAAATAAGAGGAAGAAACTGCTACGGGATATTGGGTATAAATCCTGAGGGCCCGTAGTGTAAAGGATATCACCTAGGCCTCCGGAGCCTATGATCCGGGTTCGAATCCCGGCGGGCCCGCTTTATATTATTGATGTTGTTTAGCCACATGCAGAGCTTTCGTCTGAAACTGGCAGGAAGAAATCTAAATTAAATGGATGGCATTATGAAGGTGAAAAATTTGATCAGAGCTGTTCTTTTCGATATGGATGGTACTCTTCTGGACAGTGAAACTCTGTCAGAGAGAGCAACCAATTACGGATTCAAGGAAATTCTCGGGAGAGAAGTTACGGCTGAGGAGCATTCGCAGCTAATAGGGAGACCTGTGAAAAAGATACTTGCCCAGTGGTTCCCGGACAAGGGCGAGACCATTTATGATACCGGAAGGATGTATTTTATGAGCAGGTTATCCACCGTTGAGACTTATCCAGGAATAAGCAAGGTCCTGGAAACCCTGAGCAAGAATTATTCCATAGGCGTGGTAACATCGAGCCACAGATCTGATGCGCAGAACCTCCTGACAATTTCAGGCTTACTTGCCTATGTCAGGCTATACGTTGGCCAGGAAGACACAGAATACCAGAAGCCTGATCCTGAACCGCTCAACCTTGCCCTGAAGAGGCTCGGAGTCAGCAGTGATGAAGCAGTATTTGTCGGGGACCAGCCCTACGACATTATAGCTGCGCATGAGGCAGGAATGCCAGCAGGCGCGGCCCTCTGGGGATCAGGGAATCCTGAAAGACTTGAAATGTACCATCCAGACAGTCTCCTGAAGAGGCCAGAAGATATTTTTGATTTCATAGGGAAACTTGAGTCGCAATAGGGCGCACTTGGAACAGCCATTAACAATTATACCCCTGGTACTATTTATTGAGCATCATCCGTAAATACAGTTAGCCCATTCATAATAGTGTCATCGAAACTTTCAATTCACAGCGAGGAGATCCATGGGAATTCACTGAAAAATAATGCACTGGGGGACCCGGAAGACAGGAGTGTGACCCTGATCGAGCACAATTTCAGGGAGGATACACCAATCCTCATTGGGCTCGCGGGATTTTTTGGGACATTCCAGAGTTTCCTGAATCGCAGCTACACAAACATGGATTTCCTGAGCACACTGGACATGATAATAAGGAGGGATCCGGACCTGTCTTTTATAATAGCGCTTCCAGACACCATGACAGGGCTTCACGGAAACCAGTACCTTAATTCCAGCGCTGTGGGCAGCTATGAGGATTTTATTACGAAGGATGTAACGGGATTCCTGGAAAAGCGGTATGGCAGAAGAAAGATTGGCATCTTTGGAAAGTCTTCTGGCGGTTTCGCTGCCTATAACCTGGCATCGCTGCATCCGGATATTTTTTCTGGTTTCGTTGATGTTTCAGGCGATTCTGCCTTTGAATTCTGTTACCTGAAGGACTTTCCTGGCACTTATGAAACGGTGCGGAAATATGGAACTGGGAAATTCATTGACCACTTTTCACATAGCCCATCCCATACTGCTGCAGAACTCAATGCCATGAATATCATAGCTATGTCTGCATTTTATTCTCCAGATGAAGATGAGGATGCTGGCATCGGCCTTCCCTTCAGAATGGATAATGGCCTCATTAGGGAAGACATATGGGAAAAGTGGCTGGAGTTTGATCCTGTCAGGAATGTGACCTCCAGGCTTGAGAACTTGAGCAGGCAGACGGCCATATTCCAGGTGGGGAATCGCGATGAGTTTGCACTGAATCTGGGAATAGTGGCACTCAGTATGATCCTGGACGAAAACAGCATACAGAATACCCTGATGCAGTATGACGAAGGGCATTTTGGTATAGATTACTTCTATGGCGATTCCATTCCTCTTCTTATCAGAGGAATAACACAGGAGCCTGAAGGTAACCGCTAATTATATTATTAATACACCATTATTCCATTGTGGAAACCAGATCCATTACTGCAGAAGATTACCTCAAGGCCATTGACGAATTCACCCTCTACAACGGATACGCATCGCTCAGTGAAATTGCGCATCTTCTTGGAACCGCTAGGCAGAGCGCCTATGATGAGATAAAGATACTGGTGCAGAGGGGGCTTGTGGAACGCAAGGCGCGAGGCGAATACGTGCTTACAGAGAATGGGAAGCTGGAGGCAAACTTATTCCTCAGGAAGCACCGGATAGCTGAAATACTCCTCTGGAAGTCCTTATCGCTCCCCTGGGAGACCATAGACGATGAGGCCATGGGAATTGAACATGGAATCACTGAAACTATTGCAGAAGCTGTCTGCAAAAAATATGGCTGCAAATTCTGCCCGCACGGCAACCCTATCCCGGATGTGAATGGAAGAGTTGAAGAGATCATCGATATTTCTTTCAGTTCACTGAAACCTGACAGAAATTACAGGATTTCACGGGTAATTTTTGAGAATTCCACCATTCTCAAGTATCTGGGCAGCAGATCTCTCCTCCCGGGACATGAGATTTCAACCGATCACAATGGAGAGATATATATTCCTTCCAATGGAAATGAAAGAATTCCTGAAACTGTTGCAAGAGCTATGACATACCTCATATCTGATGAATAAGCCTTAAGTATTTATGAAAAATGTAAGGTTATCCTTACATGAATATACTTGACTTCAACAGCCGGCACAGCGTGTTGGCCCGTATGGGCCCGGCGTGGCTAGTAATGATTGCAGATGTTGATGTTGCCAGCATTATTACAGGTCTTGAAACAGGCTCTCTGTACGGCTATCATGTTATTTTCATAATGCTTCTACTTGCAATTCCTCTGGCAATAATGCAGTATGCCTCGGGAAGGCTGGGTGCAGTAACGGGAAAGGGGATAGGCGATGTGCTCAGGGAAAGATACAGCAGGCGGATTTCCGGAATCGCTTCCGTGCCCATGGCAGTAACAGACGTACTATCCTATATTGCAGAATATGCCGGAATTGCAATTGGCTTCGCCCTCCTGGGAATTTCTCCAATAATATCAATTCCTGTGGTTTACATTATACACAATGCCATTGTATTTTCACGGAGATATGACGGTATTGAGAAAATACTCATACCGGTATCACTGGTACTTGTAATATCAATCATTTCCACAGTCCTGATCTTCAGGCCCGGAATCAATAACATAATGATTGGCCTATCCCCCATCCAACCTTATGAAAACAGCGGTTTTGACTATTACATTGTGGCAAATATAGGGGCTGTCATAATGCCATTCATGCTTTTCTATCAGGCAGGAGCCACGGCCGAGAAGAGACTTGGCCTCAATGATCTAAGGCTTATCAGGAATGAAACATACATGGGTGCCATTGTGAGCGAGTTGCTGATGGTGGGCATAGTGGTTGCGGGAACCTTCATAGGCGGAGAGATGGGCGTAAGCGCCCTTGCCTCGGCCATGAGGCCTTTTGGCTATGTTGCGCCCTACATCCTGTCGGTTGGGTTCATTTCATCCGGCTTCCTTGCTCTTGTTGTGATCTCACTTGGATCCTCGTGGGGAATTGGTGAAACCCTCTCATGGGGAAACCACGATACTGGAATAACGTCATCAAGCAGGAAATTTTTCTACCTGTATGTTGGAGAGAGCCTCCCTGCAATGATCATTGCCATCTATCTCGGTTCAGATCTACTCGGGCTTGTAATCAACCTTATGGTTATTTTTGTGATAGTTCTGATTCCAATTGGCCTGCTGCTTGGAAAACTTGTCTCTGATAACGCAGTTATGGGTGATTATGTCTTTTCAGGATCATATATGGCTCTCTACTGGATCACATTTGCCATCATAGAGGCGGCAGGACTCTGGGGCATAATTGTTTCAGTCTAGAGTTATTTGCGGTTTCCGACTGTTTCATCCATCTGAAGTTAATAAATGAAATAATTTAATTCAAAAATCCGCCTGAAAAGTCAAGGGAATAAACTTCTTCTGCATCATCTTCTATGATCTCCCTTCCTGAGAATCTTCCAATGGTGCCGTTTGTGGAGAGATTGTATGTGTATTTCCCTGCAGTAAAATGCTTGGGCCCCCTGACAGGGATTTCAGCGTCCGGAAGGGAAAGCGCCTGCCTGAGGAACATGTACACATTTTCAGCTCTTCCCATATGCCGGATCATGCCTCCAGAGTACGTCATTGCCCATAGCGGCATTTTTTCTAAGTAAACAATTTCCATACCTGAAAAATGAAGCGAACCAAAATAGATGTCCACATACCTGAAATCGTCCTGAACGAACTGATATTCCTTGGCACCTGATACCGCTGATTCAACCATGCCGGACAGGGATGCATATGTTGATATTTTTGCCTGAAGGATAAAATTCAGGAACCTGGGAAGGTTATTCAAGACCCTTCATTCCTCCTCAAGAACCTTCCCATATATCCCAACGATTTCTCTGTAACCCAGACCCTTGTAGAATTTCAGGGCAATGAGATTCTGTGATGGGAATTCAGCAGTTATGATCTGTATCTTTCTCTTTTTCAATTCTTCATAACTTCTTGAAATAAGCATCTTCCCTGCCCCTGACCTCCTGAACTCAGGCATAATGTAAAAATCCGTTATCCTTGCCTCTTTGTCAGGGAGATAGTAACATCTTTCCAGAATATTAATAAGCAGAACCCCAAGTATTTTGCCGCCTCTTTCCGCCAGCAAAGATATGTGTTTCTCCGGGTTTTTTATAGCATCCCTGAGCCGATCCTCAGCATCCTTCTTAGCTTTGTCGGAAACCACGAATACTGAATCGAATTCACCATTCAGTTTCTTGAGTCTCAGTATCAGATCTGCAGAACCATCTATATCAGCAGCAAGCATTTCCCTAACCACAATCTTATCTTTCATTCTTAATACCTCCAGGCAGTTCCCTTATGAGTTTTTCATCCATCATTTTCAGAAACATATTTCTATTGAATTCAATAAGTTCTTTTGCAGTTTTATAGAATCCTTCCCTTGAATTTATCTTCCTGGCAAGGCCTTTTTCAACAGTCTTTGACGCCACAGCAGCTGCAACATTAGGATATAGCTCCCAGTCATCCATTGTTGGTACAATGTGATCCTCGTCCAGGTTCTTCACAAAATTGGCAATCTCATATGATGCTGCGACCATTATGTCGAAGTTGACTCCCTTAGCCCTGGCATCCAGCACGCCACGAAACACACCCGGGAATACAAGACTGTTATTAACCTGGTTCGGGAAGTCACCTCGACCCGTTGCAATAATTTTAGCCCCTGCCTTCTTCGCTTCCTCTGGCCAGATTTCGGGTATCGGGTTTGCCAGGGCGAATACTATCCCGTCCGTGTTCATGGTTTTGATCCATTCTGTTTTGATTGTGCCAGGGCCGGGCTTAGATGCTGAAATTATTACATCCGCCCCCATGAACGCATTTTCCGATGGCCCTGCCAGTCTCTCAGAGTTAGTTTGCATTGCAAGCTCATATTTCCAGGGGTTGTTTATCATGAGGCTATCCATATCCTCCCTTTCCGGTTCAAGTATTCCCTTGGAATCAGCAAGGATCAGATTGCCTTTCCTGAAACCAGCCGCAGCCATGAGATGAGCAGCCGCTATATTGGCGGCTCCGGATCCAAGAAGCACCACCTTTGCGTCTTCAATCTTTTTGTTTACTAGCCTGAGTGCGTTTATCACCCCTGCCAGGGTAATGCATGCGGTACCGAGCTGATCATCATGCCATGCTGGAATGGTGAGGCTTTTCTGCAGGGTCTCAAGAATGTAGAAACATTTAGGGGATTCTATGTCTTCCAGATTGAATCCTCCAAAGGTAGGCTCAAGTGCCTTTGCAACACTTATGAATTCCTCCTTGCTTCCTATTCTTATTGGGACAGGCACTGCATTCACTGCTCCAAGTACATTAAAAATTAGAGATTTGCCTTCCATTACGGGCATTGCAGCTTCAGGGCCAACATTTCCAAGCCCCAGTACCCTTGAACCATCGGTGAGTATAGCCACAGAATTCCATCTTCCCGTCAGTTCAAATGAACTGTCACGGTCCTTCGCTATTTTAAGAGAAACTGCAGCAACACCCGGCGTATACCAGAATGAGAAATCCTGCAGACCCCTTACCGGCACCTTTGGAAGAACCTGGACCTTGCCCTTATAATATTCAGAATAGGCAATTGCCTCTCTGTTGAATTCTTCCGTCCTGGATATATCATCCATATTCTCAAGAGGAAAGCCCTAATTTGCATATAAGGCTGTTCTGTTACATATGAGAGAGTTGTAAAAAAATCTGAAAAAATATTAAGCAATTTTTCCTTAGGGAATGCCATGGAAATAAGTAATGTCAAGGTAGATTGGGCACCTATTCTTGAGGGCCAGATAAAATATCTGGAAAATATCTATCCTGATGCTGCAATCAGAGAGACTTACCATGATATCATAGAACGGCTGAATGAAAACAAGATCAAATCCAGACTCATAATTAATGGAATAACTGTTGCAGGCTATGCGTTTGTTATTGAAAGTTCATTGCTAAATGATAGAATATACGGATCACTTGGATTCACCGACAGGGCATTTGCAACCGATGAAAGAGTACGGGTTCTTGTTGAATGGGCAGAAAATATTGCAAGATCACAGGGAAAGTACCTCATGATAAATGAAATATTCAGAGCAGAGGATGTCTCTGAGAAATTCCTGATTGATAGAGGCTACACCATGGTGAAAAGGGGCAGAATGGAGGTTACTCTGGATGAATTCAAGTCTGTGGAGGAAAAATATCCCAAGGAATTTGAAATTCTTCCTGTGATCGGCACAAGTTATCAGGAATATTCCAGGGCAGAGTTTGATGCATATGCTGGAACCCCGGATATTATTCTATTCCATAGCGCCAGCGAAGCGGACCGTGTTGCCATGGTAAAAGCCATGTTCACCGGGTCCTATGGAGAGATAGTACCATCTGCAAGCAGTGCCGTCAGGCATCACGGGAAGCTAATTGCTGCAATTATTGCCACCACAAAACCAGAGAGGCAGATTAATGAAAGACATGCCATGATCGTTGATGTCTTTGTTAACAGGGAATACAGGGGGAATGGCCTTGGAACTGCTCTAATGGTTAATTCTTTAAACAGATTGAAGGAGCTTGGATTTGAGACTGCAGAGCTATGGGTTACAGCCGGCAATGATGCTGCACACATCTACGAAAGGCTTGGCTTCAAATCATCATCTTCAGCAAAAGAGGTTTTCTACTATCGCAAACCTTAGATCAGGGCGAATCATATGACAGAACCAATGGCGCCCAGAACAACGGGCAGGATAAAATTATCATCAAATGGATAATAAGCCATGCTTTCCACCACGGCAGATACCAGGCCTATACCGAGGCCAGAAAAACCTATCATGAAAAAGCCGAATATTCCTGAGAAGAAGAAGATAGCCATGAAACCTGCCACTGATTTGCGCCTGTTATATGGAATCCTAGGTGAATTGATTTTTATTCCGAATAAGGTGGCCATTGGATCGCCTATTGTGGTGGCGAAAATTATGACAGCCAGTATGGGCGTGGAATGCACAATTCCCATGGCTATGAGTATTCCTGCTGCAAACCATATTGCACCCATTCCAAGGGGGGAGGATTCTCTTTCAAGGCTGAAAAGTGTTTTTGCAATGCTGCTTCCAGGGAAAAGCGCGTAATAGTTGCCAATTATGTAGAAGGGGAATACAGCCATTGTTATTGCAATTCGTCCATGCTTTTCGCCCATTATAAGAACCAGAAGAATCATAGCGATGCCTGCCCCAATCTGAACAGTGTCCCTTGCAATCTCTCTGCGTTTGTCGCGCCCCTTTGATCTGTCATTATCAGCTGCATAGTGCAGGCTTTTTCTATCAGAAAGCAGGGAAACAGCGGTTCCGAGGCCTACCGCAATGTCGAAAAGCTCCCAGTCTATTGCCTGGACGCGCATTGCGAAAAGTGTTATGCCTATAATGAGAAGAAGTGGCATTACGAAGAAGAATCTCCTGGTATAAAGCGCCCTCGCACTTATGACGGCTATAACGAATACAATTGCCGGCATGAATGTGTTAAATGTGAGAAAAACAACCGTGGAAAATGCCAGGCCCACGAGGTAGGCAATCCAGAACTTTCCGGGCCACTTCAGCAGCGTTAATATGGCTAGGGAAGTCGCTGAAATCAGCGCTGCAAGTTCCAGCAGGTTCACCATGTATCAGTGTATATGCATACTTTTATAATTAAATTATGCGAAATCATGGTATCTTCAAAGGAGTGCTATGGCGCCGGCTATGATGAGCAAAACAAATGGGGCTGCGAACCACGGGCTGCCAAGAGCTATGAGACCCGCCACGCCTATGATAATCATAATTATGCCTCCATCGTGCTTTCTGGAAGAAACCATCAGGGCGCCAAAAAGACCAATAAGGCTGAACAGAAGCGTTACATAAGCAGGGCCGGAAAGGCTTGCAACCCCTCCGAACAACTTTGAAATATGCGCGACAGCTAGGGCTAAACCCGCCATGGCCACGCCTATTATACCTCCAATGAATCCGATCCACTGCTCAATTTTTCTCTTGGCCATCTGATGAGTTAAGTCATATATTATATTATTATTTTCGCCTACCTGTTTATTGAACATCCTCCATAGTTTCAAATCTAAAAGTTAAGGTATTGGGATGGGTTATCTTACAATGCAGGTTTTAGCTTCATCATCCAGCTTAAGGACTGATGTGAATGGATATAACGCTTCTGCCATTGTGGAGAGATTCAGGCAGACGGCTCCCGACATTATTTTCCTGACCGAGAAAGAGGATGTGGCAGGAGAGCTTGGGGCAACAATCAGGAAAAATCTGAAGGTTAAGGTTATGGACTGCAGCCAGGATTCCGAACAATTTTTAAAGTTCTGGGATGACTTCTTTAGGAGATCCATAAGCACTCCTGAAGCCGCCGTGAAGAAAAATATGATTGAATTAATTGATGACACAGTCTACAGTTACCTCTCAAATTATTGGAAAGACTGGGACACGGTGAATTCAGAGGTGACAGATTCCCTGTTCCGAGCAAAGCACAAGCTAGTGGAATCTGTATTCTACGATCTGGAACAGGGTTTCTGGCATGCACAGAATAAGCTCATCGCAGACAAGATTTCCAGCGGACACCCCACAGAAAAATCAGTCATAATATCTGGAGTTGAAAGGAGATACTGGTTGGTTGACAGAATCAAAGATCTGATGCCTCAGCTTTAAATATAGAATAATAATTTCCATGGGTAGAGCCCCATATAATCGGGGAAAAGCAGTGATGATTTAATGACTATATTTCAGGGAAAAGCTACAAAAAAATTCACAGGCGGCAAGCTTAAGGCCGGAAGGAGCAAGAGAAGATACGAACTTGGCAGAGAGCCAACGCTCACGAGAATTGGGCCGGAGGCCAGAAAAGTTATGAGGACAATGGGGGGAAATTCAAAGGCCGTGCTGATGAGGGCCGAAAAGGCAAATGTATATAACCCCAAGGACAAAACCACAAAAAGCGTTCCAATAAGAACAGTGAAAGAAAATCCGGCAAATCCCCATTATGTGCAGAGAAATATCATGTCTAGAGGAACCGTCATACAGACAGAACTCGGTGATGCTCGAATCACCTCCAGACCAGGCCAGGATGGAGTAGTTAACGCTGTTCTTCTATGACCTTAACCCTTTATAGCCATTATTTTAACCCAAAATCCAGCAGAAGGCTCGGAAGAAGAGTAAATCTTGAAGCTGCCAGGAATTTTACAGACAGCAAGCTTGAAGATATTTTGAAATCCATGAATATACGATATGAAGTTCGCGATGCCAGATACCCTCGTGTGCCGTGGGAAAAATCTAAGATTTACACGGTAGAGGCCAATATTAAAAAATCAACTCTTCTTAGCCTTATTGAGAGAAAGCTCTCCTGATTTCTTTCTTTTCTTGTAGGTATAGTACTGAAGGGGATGCTTCAGCCAGTCCCTGTGGCATATGGGGTCTTCACCCCAGTAGCAGAGGTGGTTTGATCTGAGTACAGTGCATTTTGGCGGGGAGTATTCTGTGCTTGAAATTTCTCCAGTTACATGGTTAACCTGATAAGTGGTCATGCGCTCGTTAAAATCAGGGGCAGTCTTAAACAGGCCTATGATCCCTTCGTTATTCATGCCTACCTTGTGCAGGAAACTAACAAGGGTGAATCTTGCCATGTGCGGAAGATTGACGCCATCCCTCATCTGCGTTATATATTCCTTAATGCAGGGTGGGAACAGGCTGGCATCAACTTCACCCAAGTCTATTGACTTCTTAATGCCCGACTTCTGGAAAATGTCAATTATTTCATCAATGCCATCACTTACCGGAGCAGTTATTGAATAACTTTCCTCATCTGAAAGGCCGTTGAATATTGAAGACAGCTTCCTGACAAATGCCTCCCTCACAATCTTTGCGGCTACCTCCCTGTCGCAGTTTACAATCCCATGCCTGAGGCTCTGATATATCAGGCGGTATTTGTAGCCACTCAGCCGGGATGTCAGGTCAACAAATTCCCCTGCTCGAATCCTGTAGAGACCGGTCATTTCATCATATTCCATGGATACGCCATATCTCCGGGCGTAGTCCGGAACATATTCACTGGATATTGCCCTGCTCATGAGAAAATTTTCCAGCAGGTCACGGGCGTGGTTCAATACCCTTGAGGTCAGTATTGGCTCACCGATTCTCCTGAGGATCCAGAGGGTCAGAGGAAGGCATTTCAAGTCCTCTGCAGAAGTTATTTCTCTTGATTCCTGATCATTCATGGCTTCAATGATGAGACGGAAGGCGTTGTGCCTCAGCCTTTCGCTCTCCATATCGTTTGATTCCAGTGATGCCTTAATTCTGGCCGGATCAGCATCAAGGTAAATGTTAATTCCTGCAGAAATCATCTTACGATATTTCCATCAGGTCCCTTGGAGCCGTTGTTATAAGCTCGAAGCCGTCTTTCTTCACTATGACGTCATCCTCGATCCTTACTCCGCCGACCCTGGGAACGTACACTCCAGGTTCAACCGTAACCACCATGTTTGCCTTGAGCGGAAAATCGTAGTTCGATGAAAGTGCAGGGTGGTCATGAACGTCCATGCCCAGTCCATGCCCGAGCGAATGTATGAATCTCCCTTTGAACTTTGTAGAATCTATTATTTTCCTGGCAACGCCATCCACATCTTTTCCATTGACATTTTCCCTGATTGTCTTCATGCTTTCGTCCTGCGCCCTGAATACCACATCGTACATCTCGCGCTGATCCGGGCTTGCGCGGCCGAACACAACTGTTCTCGTGATGTCGGAACAGTACCTGCGGTATCTTGCACCGAAATCTATCAGGACAAAATCATTTCTTTTAAGTTTCCTGTCGCCGGGGGCATAATGCGGCATGGATGCATTCTCTCCGAATGCAACTATTGTGCTGAAGGATGGCTCGGAAGCGCCGAGTTTCATCATCTCATAGGCTATCAGGGCTGAAACCTCACTCTCGGTCATGCCTTCCCTGAGTTTTGTTATGGTGTTTTCAAATGCCTCGCTGCCTATTTTCGCGGCCTCCCTTATTCTGGAGAGTTCTTCAGGGGATTTCATCCTGCGTGCTTCCATTATGGATGACGAAACATCAACAAATTCCTTGTCAGGAATTATGCGCAGCACATCCTTGTATCTGCTTACAGTGAGGGCAGAATAGTTCAGTCCTATTGAATCCAGCCCTCCCAGATTGTCCTTGATGGTCTTCTCAAATTCTGCTTTTCCGTTTGCAACTATGACTTCGAGTCCGGTCTTTCTTGCTGTCTCTTCCTCAAGGGCTGATGTAATGATCTTAACTTCATCTGGCTTGACGATCAGTGCAGAACCTTCAAAGAGCCCGCCATCCACACCTGTCAGGTAAAAGAACGTCTTGTCCACAGAGTTTTCATCACCCTGTATAATAAGTATGGCATCTGTTTCACGGGCATATCCAAATACGTTTTTAAAATCCATAATATCAAACGACCATCTGTAACGGAAATATAGTCTTTCTCACATGCCTCAACCTGGTCTGATGGCAAGTCTTATAACAATACTGGTATTCTTAACGTTATATACCATATAAACTACAAATAATTAGTAATATTATCAATATGGTTAAAAAGATTGAAATATGAACCTTGAAATCCGCCTTTAATGTATAAACGTGGATTGCTGCTGTATTCCGGAGGACTTGATACATCCGTTATTCTAAAGATGCTGCAGGAGAAGATGGGCATGGATGTCGTGACACTGACCCTTGATGTCGGCCAGGAACAGAATGATCTTGCCGCCATAGCCGAAAAAGCCTGGAAGCTAGGAGCAACAGATGTTATAACAAAGAATATTAAGAATGAGTTTGCAAATGGGTACATTTCCAGGGAAATACTGGCCGATGGCATGTATGACGGTGTTTATCCCCTTTCAACCAGCATTGCGCGCCCTCTTATGTCCCTGGAAGCCGTAGATGCCGCTGATACGCATGACTGTGACGTTATAATACACGGCTGCACAGGCAAGGGAAACGATCAGGTCAGGTTTGAGGTATCAATACGGGCACTGAACCCCGAACTTAATGTAATAGCACCGGTGCGGGACTGGGGCATGAACAGGGACCAGGAGATGGAATACGCTTCAAAAAATGGAATTCCTGTAAGGATGGGGGGAAAATATTCCACCGATGAGAACCTCTGGGGGCGATCTGTGGAAGGATCAGATCTAGAGGACCCCAGGAAGCCTGTGCCTGCAGATGCGTATTCATGGGTTACACCACCGGATCAGATATCTCACGTTGTGAAGGAATTTTCACTAAAATTCAGCGGAGGGATTCCTGTGGAAATCAACGGCGTGAGGAAACCACTTGCCAAGATTGTTTCAGATCTGAATGAAATTGCAGGAAGGGCTGGTTATGGAGCCATAGATCATCTGGAGGACCGGGTCACCGGGATAAAGAGCAGGGAATTTTATGAGTGCCCTGCTGCATCAGTCATCATCAATGCCCATAAATCCCTTGAGAGGATGACACTGAGCAGGGAAGAGACCGGATTCAAGTCATTGATAGAATCAAAGTGGACAACCATGACATACGATGGCCTGTGGTTTGATCCACTGATGGATCATCTTAACAGCTTTCTGAAGAGCGTCAATGCATATGTTTCCGGCACGGTTTCCATGAAACTGCAGAATGGAAATCTGGCCATAACGGGAATGGAAAGCCCGTACACGCTGTACAATTATGAAAAGTCAACATACGGAAGCCACGATACATTCAACCAGTCATATGCCAGGGGATTTGTTGAGTTATTCGGAATGCAGACCGTGAATACCAACAGCGTCAGGAAGAGGGCAGTGGCAGAAATCTCCAGGAAATTATGAACTTTATGAAGAAGATATGGGCCAGCGGAGTTTCTGAGGATTCCCTTCCCTACCTGAACAGGCTGATGGTTTATGACGACATTGACGCAGACCGCCACCTGGTGGATTACGAGGTGCTTACACTGACTGCATACCACCTTCAGATCATGAAGCAGGGGATAATCCCACAGCATGAAAGCATCCAGATACTGCATGCCCTTTGGGAAATTTATGCCTCCAGCCCGGATCTGGATGCTGATCTTGAAGATGTTCATGGGAATATAGAAGCAATGGTTCTTGAACTGGCAGGAGATTCGGGGAAGAACCTCAGGCTATTCCTGTCAAGGAATGAACAGATTCAGACAGATATTCTGCTTTTTACCCGTGATCATCTCCTGAAGGTTGCCTTGAAATGTGCGGCTACTGCTGAAGTGATCACTGCAAGGAGAGAGAAAGTCATGGGCGTGATGCCTGGCTTCACGCACTACAGGCAGGGGATGGTGATCTCTCCTGTTACATATTTGGATTATATGGCTTCCATATTCTTCTTCCGGGCGAAAAAAATTCTGGATGTATTTAAAGCAAACGAAACCCTGCCACTTGGTTACGGCTCCGGCTTCGGTTCACTTTCGGGGGTAAATTTCCAGGCGGTTGCAGCCTACCTTGGACTGAAGAAAGGGGACGTCAACCCCATGTATGAGGCCTCCCACAGGGGCATTGATGAGCTGAATTCCATTTTCGAGCTGTCTCTACTGATGCTGGATATTTCGAGAATTTCCCAGGACTTTATCCTGATGTCGGGAGATGAGATGCCGGTTTTTTCTCTTCCAACCGGCTTCACAACAGGCAGTTCACTTATGGCGAATAAAAGGAATCCTGACTTTCTGGAAATGATCCAGGGCTATGCAGCAGAAATAGCAGGAAGAATGACAGGCGGACTGATGACGCTGATCTCCAAGTCTTCCGGTTATCACAGGGACTTTCAGATAATTAAGAAAAACCTCATGGATTCGTTTCTAAGAGTTGAGGATATTCTTGACGCATCTGCACATTTCTTTGCTGGTGTAGAATTCAATCGGGAAAAGTCCTGCAGTATTGTTCAAAACTCGTCTTTTGCCACATCTAATGCACAGAGACTGTTCCTTAACGGGAAGACCTGGAAGGATTCATACGCTGCTGTAGGTGAAATGCTGAAGAGCGGACAGCGCCTGGATGAAATTGCCCCAGAAGAAATCAGGAGCATTGACTCTGAAATGATCCGGGAACTGAAATCAGAGATCATCAGCATCAGGGACACAATGGAGAAACATTACACTGATATAATGGCAGAAGCCCACTCAAAGCAGTAAAATCCATCCTTATTTACCTGATCTTTTAAAGGGGGAAGCAGTGATTTTCAATTATTATCCTGGCATTGAAATTCCTGAGTCCGAGAAATATTCAATATTGCCGTTCAAAAGGTGTATCACGAAAGTACGAGGTTCTCATATGCTTTCACCCCGTCTGACTTCTTTACAACAATGATGGTTTCATTGGAACATGAGATGAGCTGAAGTATGTTAACACTCACGGAATAGAGCCTTTCAGTGATTCTCATGACAAATCCGGGAACCTGCTCAATTTCTCTGGGAGACAGGATATGTATTGCACTGACATCACGCTCTATGGCTACCTGGCTGCCTACCGGCAGTTTTCCGCTTCTGAGTTCGTCCACTATATATACTACGGAATCTGTGAGATATGTCGCCGATATATAGCTGACATTAAGTGTCTTCTGTGAGGTAAGAACGGTTATCTTATCCTGAAGTGTAACTTTACTCTGCTTAAGCAATTCCTCGACATGTGTGAAATCAGCTTTCCTCCTGCTGGATTCCTCCATTATCTTGTTCAGGGAATACCTTATGCTGGCAGGGCTGAGATCGGGATACTTCTCCCTGATTTCCTCGGCCAGTTTGCTTATGTTTATGATCCTGTCCTTGAGAAATGAATAAGTTTCCGGCCTCTGCTTCAGGAACTGCCTGACAGTCGCCTCCACTGTCCCCCGCCCTTTTCGCTCTCGAGCCATATTATGGGGAATACAAGTATCATATAATTTTTGTTAGCCATTCTGCAAAAATATCAGTAACAGACATGCCACGTACATAATATGCGGATTTTGCCGAATTATAATCCAGTATATTTAAAAATTCTCCAAGGTTAGAATATAATTTCACGGGAAGCCCGTTGGCTTTTTCAGTTTTTAAATCCATAGAGAATATGGTACGGGACTGTAGTGGATATTTAAGCCTGAAAGTCTAAGTGGAGATTTAATGCACTGTGTATGCCACAATTATAAAGCAGAAGCAATTGGGAAACACTGCCTTCTACAAAATTCAGTTGCCGGGCGCCCGCAACATAGCCGGGAAAGTAAGGCCATGGAAGATACGCAATAGCCAGCAGCCAATTTTATCCATGGATTTTAGCTGACAGAGGCTGTGCATCATGTTGCCCGAAACTATGTGGAAGTATTTATCCGGAAATGATATGCAGAGGAAATTGCTAATAACAGAAATATTTCACAGCATCCAGGGTGAAGGGCTTCTCATGGGCGTCCCCATGATGTTCATTAGAACAAACAGATGCAATCTGAGATGCAGATGGTGTGATTCAACCTACACGTTCACCGGTGGAAAAGAAATCCCATTACAGGAGCTTGTGGAAACTTCGACCGGCTGCAGGGAGGAATGGATATGCCTTACGGGAGGCGAACCCCTGCTTCAGAGGGAAGCTTTAGACTTTGTGAGGTCCGTAACCCAGGCCGGAAAGAGTGTGCTCATAGAGACCAGCGGATCGCTTCCGGTAGATGAATTCACAAAATTTGAAAACGTTGTCATTGACATGGATGTAAAGACCCCGTCCTCCGGTGAGGAAAAGAGCCTCAGGCTTGGCAACCTTGATTCCCTGAGAAAAACAGATTACATTAAGTTTGTAATTGCAGACAAGAAGGATTATCTCTTCGCAAGTGATTTTATTTTACACCATAATCTGAAATGTGAGGCTGTATTCCAGCCAGCGTGGGGAACTGAAATGAAATGGATAGCAGAATCCGTACTGAAGGACGGTTTAAATGTCAGGGTGCTTCCACAGCTGCACAAACTTATCTGGGGAGACAGGAGAGGTGTATGAATGCCATATGATGCAATATTTTCAGGGAGATTCTACTTCCAGGGTGAATTCAGAGACCTGGAGGTTGCCGTGAGTGATGGGGTTATATCCCACATAGGGAAGGCCATAACAGGGGCACCTGTAACAAAGCTGGAAGGTGGGATAATTCCGGCCGGAACCGACATACACGTTCATTTCAGGGACCCGGGAGAAACGGAAAAGGAAGATTTCTCCACTGGCAGCCTTTCAGCCATTTATGGAGGCACGACAACTGTTTATGATATGCCCAACAACATCGTGCCCGTGGCAGACTATTCTGTTTTCCATGACAAGCTCACTTCGGTTTCATCCAGGTCCTACTGTGATTTTGGCCTGTACTCACTGTATAACGGGAAAAACATTGACCTCTTGAGCCCTGAGAGCAGCGGAATAAAGATATTTCTCGGAGGAAGCACAAACTCAACCGCATTAGATCAGGTTCCAGATCAGGATATCAAGGCTATTGATTCCATGGACATACCTGTGGTTTTCCATGGAGAAGATGCAGCGTGCCTGAAGAGCCATTCAATTCCCGAGGAGCACTCCCTTATTGATCATGACAGGGCAAGGCCTGAGCTGTGTGAGGTAACATCTGCGGAACTAATCTCAGGGCTTTCGCTGAAGAAGAAGATCATGGCTCACATAAGCACGCCGGAGAGCCTTTCAGCCATGAATGGTAAAGTCATCACAGAAATCACTCCACACCATATATTCCTGAACAGTGAGATGGACCTTGGAAGCTGGGGGAAGGTCAATCCGCCGCTTAGGTCAAGGGAGACGCAGCGCAGGCTCATGGATAGCTATTTCAATGGGCACTTTGACATTCTTTCCTCGGATCATGCTCCCCACACGGAACACGATAAGGAGGAATTCTATCAGGCTTCTTCAGGTATCATAGGGGTTGAAACCAGAATTCCTGTCATGCTTGCACTTGTTGCGAACAAAACGATTCCGCTGGACCTTGTTTACAGGACTGCAATTGCCAATCCAGCCAGTACAATGGGTATTCGGAAGGGCGTGATACAGTTAGGTTATTTCGCGGACTTCATGGCCATCAGGTTCAGCGAAACCACCAGAGTGAATCAGGATCGCCTCCATTCTAAGACTCCAATTTCTCCATTCAACGGCTTTCAGGCAGTCTTCCCGCACACGGTAGTCATGCGCGGCAGCACAATTCTTGACCGTGGTGAGCTCGTTGCTGATCGAAATGGAGAATTTGTTGGAAAACTAAAATGATTCCAGTGAAGAGAGAATCTCTGCAGTGCCATTGCCATGCCCTGATCTGGCAACATAATCTGCCCTCTTCTTGAGCTCTTCCTCTGCATTGGCAGGAACAGCTTTTCTGACGCCATCCACAAACATTGGAATATCATTCATATTATCACCGATTACAAGAACCTCCTCCGGCCTCAAGCCATATTTTTCCATAAGATAGTGAAGCGCGAACCCCTTGTTCTGCCCCACATTTAGAATGTGCCAGGAGAAGCCGCTGTCAGTTATTTCAACATCGTACCTTGCAGAAAGATCAGATATTTCGCCATCAAAAGGGCCCAGCAGATCAAAACCCATGGAGCACAGCCGCCACTGGTTGGTCATTATTCCCCTTGCAAGCCCGTTTTTCTCCAGGTACCTGAAGAATGCCAGGGGCTTATCCATGGTGAAGAATTGCGTAATTTTCTCATCAATCATTGCTCCGCCATTCTCCGCAAACAGCGGCGCCTTCAGTCCAAGATATGTCCTGAATGTATACATTACTGGAATGACGTTCCCACTGACAAGGCTTACAGCAACGCCTTTTTCCTGAACCTTTCTGATCTGCTCAGACGCTGATGATGAAAGTACACGCCTCCCGTCCGTTATGGTGCCGTCAATATCGCTGAGGACAAGCTTTATCATATGATTCCGTATCAATAATCCATTAATAATGGTGCACAGAAAACCTGAGATAAACCTTCATGCCATTGCTATGGAAAGGATAGGAAACATGCACAGAATGGCCCTTGCAACAGTAGGCTCAGATGTGGATCTTTCCAGGGAATACATTGCATTAATGGAAAGAATATCATTCAGGCTCGATATTACGCTTCCTGGAAACATAAAGCGATCTTATTGCAAGAAATGCAAAAAGCCATACACATCCCGTGATACAATAAGGCTGAAAAGAGGGCTTGTTGAAATAAGATGCAGCAGTTGTGGCGATGTGCGGCGTATTCCTTATGGAATCAGTCACTGAGTGTTTCGATCTGGAAGAGCACCTTGAACCCCTCGAGGGTCGCCTGAATTTTGTCAGCGAACCATATTGAGTCCTCGGTTGTTGCGTTATCTCCCCACTCATAAATCATGTCCTGTTCACCTATGACTGGCTTAAAGCCAAGAGACCTCAACCTATTTATAACTTCACTGGGTTTTGCACCTTCGCTGGAAAATGTAACTTTCAGATAGGTTTTCATCGGTTTCGCGCCTTAATTATACATAAATATAAATTCTTTTGCT
>JAJZAW010000125.1 GCA_021799185.1 Thermoplasmata archaeon | reverse complement strand
AAGAACCCGTTGGGATGGCGGCTTTCGCATCAACCATATTTGGCGGTTACGGAGGGTACGTCGCAGTTAGGGAGCATCTCAGAAACCATGGATACGGTACTGTCCTGTTGAAGAACATAACAGACACAGTAGCCAGTGATTCTTCGCGGAGAGGATGGAACATTAAATTTCTATTCGCAGAATACGAGGAACAAAATAGAAAACTCTGGGAATCCAAAGGATTTTATACACTGCCTGTGGAATATTTTCAGCCTCCGCTCACAGACACGAATGAGTGGATCAGGATGCACTTAGGTGTATTGCCACTGAATGATTCCCGTAAGATTTCAGGCATCGAAATAGTAAATTTTGTTACGTTTCTTTACTCCAAAATATACTATCTTAATGACTACGCACAGTCTAAGGAATACCGGTCAGTGAAAAGTTCCAGTGAGAATCTTGTACTTCATCTTATTTGACATTAAATGATCCCAGCTCTTATTAATGAAATTATTCATGGCGTGCCTGCCTGGAGCAAGAAATAAGCTGTATAATCAACGCCTGATGAGTTTCTGAATTCCGGAACCATACTGTGCCGCTTTCTTTGGAATCATTGCCAGTTCTTCAGGATAGCCAAGACATATGGCTGCCTGCCGGAGTACAAACTTGTTCACGTTTCCTCTGATGCTCTTCTCTCTCGGAAGGCCCTCCATCAACTTCAGGACTCTTGGGCTAAGATATGGTGTGACCAGTTTCTTACCTAGGGAGCTGGCAAGCTTCTTTTCCCTTGGGAGAGTTGTTGTGTAAAGCTTTGCCACATGCGTACCATTGGATAGTTCAGGATTGTCCATGAAACGCCTGTATCCGTAGAATATCTCATCCGATCCCTGGCCAGTGACAAGAGAGTCCTCCCTGATGTTGTCCAGAAGAATTGCAAGTACAACTTCATAACCCATATCTGATTCTGATATCCCCGGATCTGCATCAAAAACCATGTCCCTGTATTTTTTAATTTCCAGGCTGGCAGGGTTGATGTGAGAGAAGGTGAATTTCAGGCGTTCTGACACCAATGTGGCATTAGAGAAATCCCTTGATCCCGGAATGCTTACATTGTAAGGGTGAAGTCTGTTTCCCAGAATGAAATTAACCAGTGAACTGTCTATACCTCCGGAGAAACCCAAGGCTGAATCTGGAGGAACAATGTCGGGAAGTGTTTCCCGGAGAATATCTGCAAGCTCCATGGAAAGCTGGTCTTCGCATCCAATGGAATCCATTGCACGCCATATTCGATTTGATTATATAATTATGAATACTATCTAACCGTGGATTACGTTCCAGATACTTCAGTGATTATTGATGGGCGATTTACTTCATTTATTTCTCGGCAGAAAGAATGCAGAGTAATTCTGTCTGAAGCTATGATGTCGGAGGTGGAGCATCAGGCTAATGAGGGAAAGTCAATAGGGTTCGCTGCCCTTGAAGAGCTGAAGAAAATCAGGAAAATGGCCAATGATGGCATCATATATGTGGAAATACAGGGCCGCAGGCCGGCAGACTGGCAGATAAAACGTGCAAAGAGTGGCGAAATTGATGAGATCATCAGGATGGTTGCATTCGAGAACGATGCTACTCTTGTTACCGGTGACCAGATACAGAGGGATATTGCGCTCATTAAAGGTATCAGGGTCGAATATATCTCACCAGACACAAGGGAACCAAAAAATATAGAGGAATTCTTTGATGAAATGACAAGTTCAGTCCACTTGAAGGCCGAAATGGAGCCCGTCCTCAAGAGGGGCCCTCCCGGAGATGTCAAGTACGAGAAATTGCAATACAGAATTACAAGGGCAGATCTTGAGCAAATTGCGAATCATATAGTGAAAAGAGGAAAGAATGAGGACGACTCCTTCATCGAGATGGATGCAAGGGGCGCGACAGTGATTCAGCTCCACAATGTGCGTATTGTAATTACAAGGCCACCATTTTCTGATGATCTCGAAATTACCGCAGTCAGGCCAATTGTAAAACTTTCCATTGATGACTACAATTTAAGGCCGGAGCTCCTGGAAAGGCTGAAGAATCAGGCCAACGGAGTTCTTGTGGCTGGCGCACCGGGAGCGGGTAAAAGCACGTTCGTCCAGGCTCTTGCTGAGTATCTCAGTTCCCTCGGAAAGGTAGTCAAGACCATGGAGCGGCCCAGGGACCTCCAGGTCTCAAGAGAGATTACCCAGTATACGGGACTTGAGGGATCCATGGAGAAGACAGGGGATATTCTGCTTCTTGTCAGAGAAGACTACACAGTTTTCGATGAGATGAGGGTAACAAGCGATTTCCACGTATATTCTGACCTCAGGCTGGCAGGTGTTGGTATGATTGGTGTTGTTCATGCCACACGGGGAATTGATGCTATACAGAGATTCATTGGACGGATAGAACTTGGAATGATTCCACAGGTTGTGGATACTATCATATTCATAGAACGAGGGGCTGTTGCCTCAGCCATGGTGACGCAGTATTCAGTGAAGGTCCCGAGCGGCATGCAGGAAGAGGATCTATCACGTCCTGTCATAGAAGTCAGGGACTTTTACACTCAGGCCACAGTCTTCGAGATATATACCTTCGGGGAGCAGATTGTGGTGGTACCTGTTCAAAAAGGACAGGAAAAGGGATCCTTCTTCAAGCTGGCGGAGGATCGCATAATTCAGGAGATAAGGCGCATAAGTGGTTCGGGGCGTGTAGTCGTGAATATGGTGGGTGAGAACAGGATTCTTGTTCAGGTGGATGAATCTAGCATTTCCCGGCTTATCGGAAAGAAGGGAGCAACAATATCGGAACTGGAAAAGCGCCTTGGAGTAAGGATTGAAGTCGAGCCCCTTGACGAAAACCAGGAAGAGCAGAGGCAGGAAGCGTATACTGAGATCAAGAACAAGATAATCTACCTGACTGTAGGCGAACCAAACATTGATGTCCGGTTTTATGTTGACAACATCCTTGTACTTCAGGCAAAAAGCTCCAACAGGGGAATCGTCAGGATAAAGATAGCCAGCGACACGGGAACTGCACTCTATAACTACATTAAGGAAGGAAAGAAAATATTCTTTTCACCGGCAAGAAGATAAAGATCGTGGCTCCATTTATTATGGGCTCCTGGTGGAAGAGACTGGTGGGAGGTTTCTTGCCGAATAGAAATATACAAGCATACAGAAGCCGGCAAAGAAAGGCAGTAGCAACAGATCACTGATTGTCCTCACCGATTCAATGTACCAGAAAAGGGAAAACGAAAGCAGCAAAGCAGAAACGGCAATCTTCATGTCAGCCTGTTTTATCTTCCTTATCTGGCCTCTCAGAATGTATGCAGCCCCAATCACTACAACTATGCCTGTAACGAGCCCAATAAGGGTTGAACCATAATTTTCCGGGAACAGCGCCACAAGAACAATGGCAGCCTCAAATGCCTCCACAAGTCCAACAGAGAATGCTGTGCTGACAACGCTTTTGCCAGTTTCGACATGTTTTTCAGGTGGAAAGCCAATACGCTGGAATTTCATGGATCGCTTCGCGCTTTTCATTAGCCTCTGGCCAAAGTAAAGCATGAGAGTTGCAGACGTTATTCTCACGTAGAAAAGCGGGAATATGGCAATGAAATTTCCTACAAAGGCAACCGGGAGCAGGATTACAATTACTCCTAAAGCAACTGCGAAGAATGGAATGTTTGACCGTGAATCTCCATGCAATGCAAGAGCTACTGCTGAGGCCTCTGACATCTCCAGAAGAGTAATCCCCATGGCGGCGAGGAGAATGGCAGGTTCAACGAACATATGATCACAGCATTAACCGTACATTTGAATAGTTTTCCGTCAGGAATGTTTATCCCAATGTAAACAGGCTGATTCCGAGCTCCATTTACATTCTTAAATATGCGGTGTTATTTCTGCCGGTTCACGAAAACATTTTCTGCCTGTTCAGGGAAAGCATTTAAGTACGGATGGCATAACAATTCGGGAAAATGGGGCTAAGCAAAAGAGATCTGACCAGGAAAAAGAAAAGTCTTGAGATGAAGCTTGAAGAGCTTGAGGCGAGGGCAAAACACAATCCAATGAATAAGGAACTTCAGGCAGAGATCGCTGACCTGAAGAAAAAGATAGAAAAATCCTGATTGATCTTCTGTCTTTAATTATTTTCTGATGCCGGAAGCTTGCTCGCATAAGTTAAATATTATCATTTAATAGCGTGAAAAAGGTACTTGACACAGTGATAGCATGGTTTACATAGGAATTATTGGAGGAAGTGGACTCTACAATCTCATTGAAAATCCAAAATC
>JAJZAW010000124.1 GCA_021799185.1 Thermoplasmata archaeon | reverse complement strand
TCTATTCATGCTGCCAACATATGATATTATGGGCACAGATATCAGGGTCAATATAAACCATATTGAATTTTTAAGGTCAACAAGTGCAGCCGATTTTTTCCAGAGGAGGTACCCGTAGATTGCAAGTCCTGCAAGGGCAACTGCCGTCATGTAAAGGGTTGTGGGATAACCTGACCAGTAGATAAGCAGGACAGCCGAAATATAAGCTATTGGCGAAATAACGCCCGCCATGGGAAGGGTAAAATAACCCTCCTTGGAAGCATTGCCTATCTTACGCAGTACAATAAGGGCTACCGGGCCGGAAGCGTATGCGATTATGCTCAGATCGGAATTCAATGATACAAGATTCTGCCAAGAAGGCGCTGGAATAAGGAATAATGCCATCAGAATCAGATCAAAGGCAAGTGCAATGGCAGGAACCGAGTATTTGTTCAATTTTGAAAGGAAACGCGGGAAATATCCCATATCGCCAAGTGCGTACACAACCCTTGAAGTGGTAGTTTCATATATGGCCGCGGTTCCAAGCGGGGATACCACACCATCGCCAAGAAGTATTATTGCAAGCCATCCAATGCCAAGAGAAGTTGCAAGCACCACCATGGGTCCTGAAGAGAATCCGGATGTGGCCAGAGCAGGCCAGTCTCCGAAGCTTATTCCCGTCCATGTCATGGAACCTATAAACGCCACCTGAACCATTATGTAAATTGCAGCAGATATGGCCAGCCCTAGAATTATTGCTATTGGAACAGTACGGCCGGGATTTTTGGCTTCCCCGGACAGTTCTATTGCCTGCCTGAACCCGAGAAAAGAGAAAACTATGCCGGCATTTGGTATTGCAACAAATATAGACTCTGTGCCCTCTGCCAGGAAACCTCCAGCTGTAAAGTTTTTAATGGAAAAAAATGTTAAAACAAGGACTATTGCGGTCATAGCAGGTATGAAGATTTTCGCCAGGGCGATGTAACTGTTGGCGCTCGAGATAGCTTTCACGCCAAAGCGGTTGATAATAAAGAACAGCACAAGGAAACCGAATGCAAGCCCTATGCCGGGCATGGTAAGGTTTCCGGACCTGGAGATTAACCCTCCAACCATGAAATTCATGTAGGTCACTGCGGCAACGGCCTCCAGTGGAGGAGTGGAAACATAACCCAGGAAAAGAGCCCATCCATTAATGGCCGATACTGATTTTCCGTGACTCAGCTCTGGATACCGGGCTGCAGCTCCACCCAGAGGTATCTTTCCTCCAAGTTCCGCATAAACAAGTGCAAGAGACAGTATCATCATTGCCCCTATTATCCATGAGAAAATCGAGGCTGGCCCAGCTATTGAGGAGGCGTAAAATTCCCCGAAAAGCCAACCCGATCCTACCATTCCGGTTACCGATGCAAGTGTTAGGTGAAATATTCCAAGCTGCCTGCGTAAAGCCATAAAGCATCCCATTGATTCCTGCATTTAAAATATTCGTTTGTAACTGGACAGTTTATTACGATAAGTTTAAATTCAGACATTATTACCTATTTCAGGATAATAAAATGAAAGAAAACAACACCGTGGCATCAAGAGTAAGAGAATACCTTGATCACAATCCTGACCTCTGGAAAGCCGTTGACATGGGTGTCATAAATTACAGTGCACTGGCCCGGACAATCTCCTCTGATGAAGGCATTCAGGGAGAGGATGCCATAGTGGCGGCTCTCAAGCGTATTCCTAAATCGGGCTACTCCGGACGCAGGTTCAGAGAACTCATCAAATCATCAACAATTGAGACCAGATCAGGAATCACTGTTCTTATACTGCGCCCTTCAACTGAGAATCTCAGAATGCTCATAAATGTCACAAGGAACCTCGTGGAAAGTTATTCAGACTACAGGATTATCCAGGCATCCCAGGGATGCGGCCTTGTTATAGGAGATGATCTGTTTGGCAGAATCAGCCAGCTGATCCCCAAAAAGGAAATAATAGATGTTGAACAGGGTCTTGGAGAATTCATAATAATAAGCCCTCCTGTGATTAAGGAAATGAAGGGGTATGTTTCTTATGCCTCTTCCATGCTATCAAACAGGGGAATAAATATAGTTCAGATCGTCTCATTCTACACAGATATAACATTCATACTTAGACCTGCAGATGTTCTGAGCGCTTTAAAAATATTCATGGGAGAGAAGAGCCTGGCCTAGTTCAATCACTCCTTCTCGCCAGGCAGCTCGTCAACCTCTTCCCTTCTAAGCTTTGACGGCCACCAGTTGTATTTCTTCAGGTAAAGCATTATTGCAGGCACAAAGAAAGGCCAGCTTACGAACGTATCTACAAGAACTCCCAGTGCCAGTCCTATGCCGATCTCCTGTATGATGCCTATGCCACTGAATGCAAGTGATCCAAATGTTGCAAACAGAAGGAGCCCCAGGGTGATAATAACACCACCATTCTCTTCCAGGCTCACCCTGACGCCGTCCTCATCATTCTTCCCCTTGAAGGCTTCCTCACGTACCCTTGTCACCATGAAGATGTCGTAATCGAGGCCGACTGCCAGAAGGGTTATTACGGTGAACATGGGGAGGAATATGAGTATGGGAAGACCTGCGTAATAGTGTACTGCCAGATAGGTGATCGCAAGGGATATTATCACTGACGCCAGAACCATAAGTATGAGCCTCAATGGAGTGAAAAGGCTGCTCAACTGAATGAGAAGAACTGCAAAAATTGCCATCGTCAGGATTGGCACCATCTTTATAAAGCTGGAAAGAGTGTAAGAATATGCGTTATTCAGACCCTCTGTAATGCCTCCCACGTAAACTTTGTAATCAGAAGCCGTTCCGGAAATCACTGAAGGGATATCGTTCACAAATTTTGTGGAAGGGCTCAGCCATGCAAGTTCACTGAGCTGGTAATCTATTATGACATACCGGGAATCACTGCCAATATAGCTCTTCATCTCGTCGAGGTACTGGGAACTGTAAGAGGATCGTATGCCTGAAAGATTTGCTGGAACGTAATCACCATATGGATACGTGGGGCCGAAGACCTCTGAAACGTGGCCGCTACCCAGGAGTTTCTGTTCAACTGATGTAACGGCGTTTATTTCCGTAATGTTGAAGGATGTCCCGTTATAAACCGGTGACTGGAACTCCAGGATAACAAAGCCACGATCAAACAGATCGCCATTAAAGCTTGAATTTACAACCTTTATGGCCTGTATTCCACTGCTTGAGGGCACAAGATCAAAAACATTGAAATTTGATGGGGTCTCGAAATAAACATAGCTCGCCAGAAGGGATGCAGCAACGAAAATTATCACAATTTTCCCTTTGTTTGCTATGACAGTACTGGCAATTTTCTTCATGGATTTCTCTGCCGGCAGATGCTTTTCCGCTGAGATCTTGGATGGCCAGAATAATTTTCTTTTGCCGCGGTTGAGGATTGCCAGAAGAAGAGTGTTGGCAGCCAGAATTGTTACCACAACGCCAACGGCGTTAGTAATTCCTGCATCACTGAATATTGGTACGTGGGAGAGATAAAGAACAATGTATGATATTGCAACGGTAACACCGGATGTGAAAACAGCATGCCCTGACCACTTAGCCGAAACCACAGAGGGATGTTCATTTCCTGATCTTACTTCTCTCCGGTATCTTGACATAATGTAAACGACGTAGTCGCTGGCAAGCCCCAGAAGCAGGATAAGCAACAGCGTAGGCGTAATAAAGGACACCGAACCGTGCAGAATATACTTATACAGAAGCCCATTGAGCGCCATTGATACTTCGGCTGAAACACCAAATATCAGCAATGGAAGAAACGCTGCCACCGGTGAAAGAAAGAATACGCCCACAATGATTACTGAAAAAACTATTCCTATAAAGAGCGCTCTTTCCATGCCACTTATGGATTCAGATCCCAGCTGGGAACTGAGCGCAGACGAACCTGCCAGATATGCCCCGAAACCGCTTACTCCATTGAAAGCATTTTCGTATTCGCTTGTGACCTTGTTTGTCTGAGATAATGAAAGATTTGAGCTGACAAGCAGAATTGTTATGACAGTGGAGTTATCATATCCAACGAACTGGTGAAGAACGTAATTCTGTGGGGTTGCAGGATAGCTCGAGAAATTATAATCAAGCATAAGCTCTGCAATTGTTGAATTGATGTCACTGCTTGTATTTACAGAATTTACAAAAGGCAGAATTGTTTTTGGATTAATTACAATCAGTGGGCTTCCTTGGAAGAAATTAAGTATTCCGCTTGCAACAACCCTGTCGGATTCTGCCCGAATGGCATTTGGTGTTGCTGGCTGTGATAAATTGAATGCCTTTCCTGCCAGTTCCGCTGGATCG
>JAJZAW010000123.1 GCA_021799185.1 Thermoplasmata archaeon | reverse complement strand
GTATCGGCGCAGCGCGATCATTGCTGATTCCCTTGCAAGAGCAGCAAGATCGGCGCCTACAAATCCATAGGTCAGGTTTGCTATCTCGTCAAGAAACTGGTTCTTGCGATCCTCATCCATTCCCAGTGGCATTCCCCTTGTGTGGATGGCGAGTATTTCCTTCCTTCCCTTCTTGTCAGGAACACCGATATTTATTTCCCGGTCAAATCTTCCAGGCCTTCTCAATGCCGGGTCCACCGCATCGATCCTGTTTGTTGCACCTATGACTATGACATGGCCCCGTTCCTTCATGCCATCCATGAGGGTCAGAAGCTGCGCAACAACCCTCCTCTCTACCTCGCCCTGAACTTCCTCCCTCTTTGGAGCAATTGAATCAATTTCATCTATGAATATTATTGAAGGTTCAGATTCTTCTGCCTTTGTGAATATCTCCCTGAGCTTCTGCTCACTCTGCCCGTAATACTTGCTCATGATCTCCGGGCCGTTTATGGAGAAGAAATTTGCACCAGCTTCATTTGCCACAGCCCTGGCAATGAGAGTTTTTCCAGTTCCCGGAGGGCCATGGAGCAGCACTCCCTTTGGCGGGTGAATTCCTAGCCTCTCGAAGAGTTCAGGATGTTTCAATGGGAGTTCTATGATTTCCCTTACCCTGGAAAGCTGGTCTGAAAGTCCCCCTATGTCCTCATAGCTGATTCTGGAAACGTCTTCCAGAACTTCTGACGCCGGTTCCTCCCTGATCTCTATTTTTGTATCCTCTCCGACCTCAACCGGCACCTTTGAAGGCTGTGATTTTATAACCTTGAAGAGAAGGCCGGAATGCCCGGCAAGGGTCAGACCGGGTACACTTATATTGTCGCCTTCAAGCATGGGCCTTCTGATGAGGGCCTTCTGCACAAATTCGTTTATGCCTTCGCCGAATTTCAGCCGCTGATCCTTCCTGATTATTGGCGCAAGTGTTATTCTCTTTCCCTCCTCAGTGCGCACTTTTCTAACCTTGACCTTATCGCCTATTGAAGCGCCGCAGTTGTTCCTCATGACGCTGTCAATGCGCACAATGCCCTTATTCTCGTCCTCGGGCCTTGCCCTGTAAACTCTTCCGACGGTTTTTTTGTCCTTTTCTATTTCCACAACGTCTCCGATCTCAGCACCGAGGGCAACCCTTGATTCTTCGTCCAATCGTACCCTTGACATTCCTGGATCTGTTGAATTTGCCTCGGCAACCCTAAGTATGATGCCGTCACTGTAAGCCATGACCCCGTATTCCGTCAACAGTATAAGAAAATTCCCAAATGCTGTTCCGGCGTCCATTCAATATAACGCTTATTCATCCCCTGATGCCACCGGATTCGACCTGTAACTGATCCAGTCACTCCAGCTGCCTGCATAAAGCCTGGGCGATCTGCCTGTCATTATGAGCCCAACGAAGTTTACGCATGATGTCACGCCAGAACCGCAATACACAACCGGCTCCCTGCCTATGCCTGAATAGATTGCTTCCAGTTCATCCTGCTTCCTTATCTTCCCGGGCTTTTCCTGAATCCTTGTGTATTCAATGTTTATTGCACCGGGGATATGCCCGCCCCTGTAATCAATTGGCTCATATTCTCCAAGGTATCTCGGCCTTGCCCTGGAATCTATTATCTGCATGGAATCAAGGTTTCTTCTGATTTCCTCCATTTCCGAAATTCTGGATAGAAATTCGCCAAATGCCGGATGAAACGTACCATCTCTTTCAGGCACTGCTGGAGCTGTGGAGAGCATGTGGCCTTCCTCCACCCATCCAGCTATTCCACCATCAAGGATTTTTGTATGGCTGTGCCCCATGCAGTTCATGAGAAACCAGAGCCTGGATGATCCGGAGAGATCGTCATCATAGCATATGATTATAGAATCTGAGGAGATTCCAAATCTCCTGAGCTTTGATGAAAGTACTTCAAAATCAGGAAGGGGATGCCTCCCCCCATGCACTGATCTGGGGCCTGCAAGATCCCTCTCCATGTCAAGCCGGAATGAACGCGGGATATGTCCTGCCTTGTACATCTCAATAGCACGCGCAGGGTTCCCAAGGTCATATCTGCAATCTATGACCACAACGTTTTCCTTATGAAGATTGGCGCTGAGCCATCCGGGTGTCACAAAAATGTCATCATACCGGGCCATATGATTGCCTATGAAAAATAATTATAAATGATTGATGTCGCATTTCATTTAATGCCACTGAAAATGATTGAAAATGTAATATCTCAATAACCAATGCATGTGCATGAATTCAAAAATATTCCAGTCAGTTACCGATATGATTGGCAATACGCCCATGATCAGGATCAGAAAGATGATCAAACCCGGTTCAGCGGATATATATGCCAAGCTGGAGTGGTACAATGCTGGCGGATCCGTAAAGGACAGGACCGCCCTGGCTCTCATTGAGACTGCTGAAGCTGCAGGAATACTAAGAAAGGGCAAGAATATAATTGAGGCAACTTCCGGAAACACCGGGATAGCACTTGCCATGATCGGTGCAGCCAAGGGATATGGCGTGACAATTGTAATGTCAGAAGGAGCCAGCATAGAGCGTAGAAAACTGATCTCGGCATACGGTGCTGACCTTGTGCTCACGCCTGCCTCAAAGGGAACAGCCGGTGCAATTCAGCACAAGGAAAAGTTAATAAGGGAAAATCCGGAAAAATTTATTTCTCTTGACCAGTTCCATGATCCTGCCAATCCCTACGTGCATTTTAACACCACTGCCCGTGAAATATTGCATCAGATGCATGGCAGGATCGATGCCATGGTGATGACCATAGGAACCGGAGGCACCAGCACCGGGATAGCCTTAAGGCTGAAGGAGGAAATTCCAGACGTGAAAATCATAGGAGTTACGCCAATGCTTGGAGTTAAAATCGATGGCATAAGGAATCCAGCCGAACCCAATCCGTCCAGAAACGTTCGCCTGGACCTTATGGATCAGGTTGTTGAGATCGATGAGATGACAAAGGCAATGTGCTTCGAGACCGGCAGGCGCGCCGCCAGGGAAGAGGGCCTTCTTCTTGGTATGAGTTCGGCCTGCGCATTGCATGTCTCGCTGGAAGTGGCCGCAGAGCTTGGAAGGGGGAAAAATGTTGTTACACTGTTCCCTGACAGCGGGCTTAAATATCTCTCAACTGAGCTATTTGAAGATCTGGGTCACACAGCCTGATCAGATTCATGCAGGGACATTCAGGCAGTCTGGGAACATTTAATATTTTTCAGGCGCTTACCACTGGTGCCGTCCTCAAAATATGATGTCATTGTAGTGGGAGCTGGAATTGTAGGTTTAACATCTGCATATCACCTGAAGCTGGAAAACCCTGATTTGAAGATTCTTGTGGTTGACCGTGCACCCACATTTGCCCAGGGGAATACAGCAAAAAGCGCAGCCGGATTCAGGGATCTGTTCTCATCAGAGGAGAACTTCAAGCTTTCATCTTCAACAATATCACAGTACAGAAGCATACAGGACTCAGGAAAATTTGATCTTGGTATGAACTTTGTTGGCTACATGTTCCTGATGGGCCCCAATGATCCCCGGAAGAATCTGCTCATGGAACTAAGTGAAAGGACAGAAATAGAATTTCTTGAAAGGGACGAGCTTTCTGCGTACCCGTACCTTTCCCTCAAACCTGCAGGGGAATCTGCAGGGATTATGAATCTGCCGGACATTGAATCGGCAGCAATAGGCAGGAATTGCGGGATTATCGAACCGGAGCTCATTGCCCAGTTCTATTTCGATGAATGTGTTAGAATCGGTGTTGAATTCAGCTTCTCCACTGAAGTCTCAGCATTCAGGCTACAGCCGGTAAATCCACTGGACTTTCCGGGGGAGCCTTTCCTCTGGCAGGACAAGATACTAAGGACAATTGAAACAAATCGCGGCAGCTTAGCCGCCGACATATTCATTGCTGCAACGGATACATGGACAACGGCTCTTCTTGACCCCACCGGCATTGACAGCCACATCAGGCCAAAGAAAAGACAGATATTCCAGACTGGTGGAAAGGAGGTTGAGAAGGTTCTTTTCGGATGGGAGAGAAACAGTGACGGTGTGCTTCCATTCACCATAGTCCCGTCCCGTGGTGTATACATAAGGCCTGCACCGAAATACCGTTCACTCTGGCTGGGCGTAGCTGATGATTATAACAGGGACTTCTCATTCACTGAGAATCCTGAAGCAGAACAGAGTTTCTATGACTACGGTGTGTCCCAGATCATCACTTCCTATTTTCCTTCACTTGTCAACCAGAAAGTAACGGGGATGTGGGCCGGCTATTATTCATACAATACCGTGGATAAGACTCCTTACATATTTAAGTATCTTAACATAATAGTGTCAAC
>JAJZAW010000122.1 GCA_021799185.1 Thermoplasmata archaeon | reverse complement strand
TGGTTGCCCTTTCCCGGCTGTCGCCCCCGCATGTAGGCTTCGGGTAACAGGAAGTGTCTGGCTTCCCGGCCAAGTCCGGCTCATTGCAATTGGTAATCAATTATAAAATGTTTCCATGGAAATGTTACTTTTTACGATTGCGTTGAAGACATCCAGACTGTCACAAGGGTATGTGCATATCCTATCTGATCTGCGCAAGCTCCCCGTAGACACTGTTGATCTCTTCCATTATTTCCTTTCTGCCACTGACAGCGGATGCCAGATAATATGATCCGCCCATGCCGGCTCCCTCTCTCACGTGCCCTTCGTCGTATTTGCGTAATCCTTCGAAGGGAGAATCGTGGAAGGAAATATCGGTTCTAACAAGATTCTGGTCCCTGACAAGCTTTTTCATGGTCTCAGGCCTGTGATCAATCACCCAACCGGTTGTGATAACATCCCTGTCTCCAGCGGGATTGTTTATGGTTCTGTCAAGCTCGAAAACCGTGGCCATCTGGGTGCCTCCGCAGTAATGGATCCGGCTCCCTGAAGCTCCCCTGCTAATACCCAGTGCTAAAGCCATCATGTAATCTCCATATCTTTTGACTGCGTCAAGTGGATTCATTTTTCTGGTCTCCTTTCCCGATGTCAAGGTATTCCACAGATCCTCCTTGATGGCGTCGGAGCCCGTCTTGATGCTGCTGCTTGTTTCCACGCTGTAGCCCATTGCCCTGAGAACGAGATATGCAGTTGTTGTGCCGCCAGGAACAGATTCCGCGATGTACAGGTCACTGAAAGTCCTGGACAGGAATTTCCCAATTTCCTTGCCCGTCTTGATGGCCCGATCCAGTTGTGGCAGAGCATCTCCATTCACGGGATTTTTTGCAGGCTCCAATCCTGTCTCTAGGAACACCGATCCAGGTTTCTGTGCCATGCCTGCATTTATTACCAGAGGCCACAATGATGCAATATTCAGGCATGCCCGGGTCACGATTGATGGCGTAGGAATCCCATCCGGTGTCATGGGTGGGCTATTCATGCTCAGCGGCCTGCCCTCACTCAGGATTTCGGCGTCCACCGCAGGGGTTAAAAATGAGAGTTCAGGAGTTGATCCGGCGGCTGTTATTCCAGGTATCTTTGAAACGGAAGTACTTCCTGCCAGGAGAAGAAATATTTTCCGTTCCTGATCTGTCTGCATATGGTGAAATCAGAAAACAGTATAAATGAATATCATCAATGGCACCAATAGAATCAGGACCGATAAATATGAGGCAAAATTGAAAATTGACAGTGCCCGTTTCAGATCATTTACGCCGGGATTCCTGTAATCCGGGTTGAATACATACTCGCCCTTCTTTTCCAGCCTTACCCCGAGGCAGTTTGACATGGAACCCATTGGCCAGCCCGCATTGGTGCTGTCAGGTATTGCGGCCGTTGCCATCATGTCATATGAAGCGGGACTGATTCGCATTGCTGAAGCAACGGTATAGATAATGAGGGCACTCAGTCTGGCAGGAATGTAGTTCAGAATTGTGTCAAGAACTGCAGCGAACCTCCCGAAGGCAAAGTTTCTTGCATCCTTGTAAGCAATATTTGAATCAAATGTGTTTGCTATCCTGAAGAATAACGCACCTGCAAGTCCGAATATTGAGAAGTAAAATAGAGGTGACAGGACACCGTCAACAAATCCTTCAGATACAGTTTCAATTGCAGCGGAGCATATGAGTCCAGATTCCATTCCCGAGGTATCTCTCCGCACCACCATTGAGAGATGTTCCCTGGCAGATTTTATATCTCCTGATTCGAGAGCGGAAATGATGGGCCTGACATGGTCATTCATGCCCCTGATGGAGAATGTTGCCTTGAGGAAGAATATCATCAGGAATGCCTGAACCAGTACGAAAGGTGTCAGGTAGTAGATGACTACATAAAGGGGAATTATGAATATAGCCTCAACAGTGACCACAAAAAGTAGTCCACCCAGGATTCCTCCCACCTTCCTGAAAAGTGGGCCCAACCTTCCTATACACGCCCCGATCCAGACCACTGGATGAACAACAGCAGGATATTCTCCAACTATCCTGTCTACAGCCAGTGTGGCCAGGAGGATGGAAATAGCCAGCATAAAGCCGTATAAGTTTGCTTCATTCATCCTGATCTCCCAGGGACTTCATGAAACTTGTGAACGATTCTACTAGGACCTCGTTGTATTCATGCCTCTTAACGGCAATCCTGCAGAATTTGCCTGCTCCCTGAATATCATCCATCATTTTCACAAGAATGTTCCTTGCGTTGAGAAATGCTTCCAGCATCTGCCCGTCAACAACATCGGGAATCTTTACAACAAAGTAATTTGCCCGCGGATCACCCACTGTTGAGAAACCAAGGCTGGAAAGAGCAGATGTCATCCAGAGTCTTTCTCTCGCAGTGATATCCGGCAGGTCGGAAAACTGCTCGTAGTTCATGGCCGATAGGAATTCAAGTGCGTCCTGCCCCACGGACCATGGCTCCATTACGCCTGAAATCCTGTCTATGTTCTCTCTGCTACATACCATAAATCCGAGCCTGAGAGATGCAAGGCCAAAAAGTTTCGTCAGTGACCGCCCCACCACAAGATTCGGATTCTCTGTGGCCTCCCTGCACGCCCTGGTTCTGTCATAATCAGAGGCAAAATCTGCAAATGCCTCGTCTAAAAAGATGGTGAAATTACTTTTTTCAGCTTCCGAAAGAATCTCCTGCATATCTGCCCATGTGATTGTATTGCCCATTGGATTTGAAGGGCTTGCCAGGAACACCATATCATAATTTCTTCCCGAATGTGCTTCAAGAATATCCTGAATACTGCCTGCATGATATACAGGGATAGAGGATGCAGAACACGCAGCCTCATACTCAGAAAACGACGGGTCGATTATGAGGGCGCCACGGGATCGGCTGGCCTGGCAGAATTTGTATATTATATGGGTAAGGCCTGGCCCCAGTATGATGTTACCCGATGATACACCCAGGTATGCGGCAAGGTTCTCTGTGTAGATCCTGTGAACTGGGTCAGGGTATGCCCGCAAAAGTTCCAGATTGCCCAATATGCCATCAGGATATGAAACTGAAAAGTCATTGAGGTTCGAACTGAAGTCCAGCAGTTCGCCAGCTGTCACTCCAAACCGCCTGGCCGCTGACCAGATGTTGCCGCCATGTGCCATTTTTCTGTTCATTTAAAGTGCCCTGCCCTTCATTAATTCGCCAAGTCTCCTCCACCTTGCAGAAGAGTTAGATGCACCCCCCATAGGCATACCGGGCGGTCTCGTTACATTATCCGCAAGCCCCTGCTGGGAGGAAACCATGCTTTATCTTGGGAGACAGAATCTGTTCATGTTTTTTATGGTGCTCATGTGCCATTACCTGATCCTGTTGCATGCTCCCAACCCTGAAACAAGCCTTTGCAACTGCCCTGTGGTATGAGAAAGACAATAGCCCTGCAAACTCCCAATCGTTTCCCAGACCCATAGATGCCAGAATAAAGTCACACATCTTCCACACATCTTGTTTCCAGAAGGCATCATGACAAATATTTAGATTCAGAAGCTGATACATAATTGTGAGTAAGGGAGATGCCTCATCCGGCATTCTATGCGCCATGTCTTTCTTCAGCATCATTCCCGCCAGATGCCAGAGCTTTGATGAAAGCATGGCACTATGGTTCTTCGTTCCTGCTCTTATTAACGGTGCTGTGGCATCTGCTGTATACTTCATACTTTTCACCACAAATGGCCCTATGCTTGCATCAGCCGGAGCGGTTGCAGCAATACTTGTAATTTCCGGATTCAACCACCTTGATGGTGTACTTGATACCGGAGATGCATTGATGGTCAGGGGAAGCAGAGAGCGCAGAAAGGAGATACTTAAGGATCATTACCTTGGAGCTGGTGGATTCGGGTCAGCTCTTATCATATATCTTCTTTTATTCGCAGTCCTGACGACCTTCAACCGGAACATTGGTGCTGCGGTGATAATAATTTCAGAGGTACTTTCCAAGACAAGTTATATGCTTGGCCTCAGGATTGGAAAGCCACTGTTCCAGGACGGGCTGTTTGTTAATTTCCAGAAAATTATGGCATCGCAAAACCAGGCCATCTATGTTAATATTCTGATTCTTGTGATTATTTCCCTGTTAGCCTCGTGGATATTCCTGATTGGATCCGCCGTGGCTCTTGTCATATACGTGTTAATTATCGGCAACCTAGACCGATCATTTGGCGGTGTAAATGGCGACATTCTGGGTTTTTCCGGAGAGATCGCCAGAGTCCTCTTCCTGGTGATCTCCGCCATGTTACCATATGTCATTTTTCATCTTGTTGCTCTTGCCTGACCTCATGCCCCATAGTCTATGTTTACATTTCTTGTCTCGTATCCAAGCAGGAACCAGGCTA
>JAJZAW010000121.1 GCA_021799185.1 Thermoplasmata archaeon | reverse complement strand
CTGCCTTTGCACTGCTGTATGCGGTGTAGCCTGACCATGGCACAAATTCGTGAACAGACGTTATGTTGATTATGACTCCGTGCCCTAATTTTTTCATCCTTTTTACGGCCTCCCTGGCGCAGTAGTACGGTCCCATAAGATTAATGGCAATAACCCGCTCCCAGTCATCCGGGTTGTCATCCCCGCAAAGTTCCCTTTTCCCGTCAATGCCGGCGTTGTTCACAAGGATATCCACCTGGCCGAGCTGCCTGTCGATGCTGTTGAATATTGCCTCGACCTCTGCCCTGTTCGAAACATCTCCTCCGAAGACCGCTGCCTTCCCCCCGTTGCTGTTTATATCACTGGCAACCTGATCGGCCTGCAGTTTTTCGGAGTGATAATGAATTGCGACCGTGGCACCTGCTCTTGCCAGATACTTTGCTATCTCCATCCCCAGGCCCGAACTTGATCCCGTGACCAGTGCAATCCTGCCCCTGAGGTTTATGTTTATTCCGGTGCCGTATGACACCTTTCCATCATCAGCCATATAATGCCATGGCATTATTCAAAATAAGATTAACTCAATATTATGGAACGAAACAGGATGTGCAGTAAATCCTTATGCCCTGCCTTATACCTGGGGATTTGCAGCCATATCGCGATCATAACTGCGCCCTGTGATTATTACCGTAATTCCTGCAATGGCAGCAACGGAGAAAGCATACAGATATGAGTATGAAGGATCAACGAAGTATAGGAATCCCATTATAAGGTTGGCAGCAAAAAGCCCCGCGCTCCTGGAAGCTGTCAACCAGCCCATGCCCTTGCTTATATTATATGATACCTTTGAAATTATGGTGGGCTCAAATACCTCGGTGAAGCCTGTCCCAATGCCTATAACGGCGGTGGACAGGTAGAAGGATGCAAGGGGGAATTTTTCCATGAGTGAAATGGCATAGAAGAGTGCACCGATCCCGGCAAGGATGTATCCAAGCACGCCAAGGGACAGCGCTTCCCGCTTCAGCCTCACACGGGACATGAGGAATCCAACGGATGCAGATACGGCAAGGAATATGGTGTACGTCAGTGCCCCCAGCAGAAGATCAGACGACACAACTGCAACGGTGAGCACGAGAAATCCCATGCTGTAATATCCAAAACCAAAGAGCGCAGATGAAACAATAACGCCGCTGAAAAATTTTCTGTTTTCTCTGCCGGTGCTTTCTCCCTTCAAAGCTGGTTTTACGCCGGTTTTTACCCTGAGAAGCATGAATGTGGAAATCACAATGGGGATTACCGTAATGAGGAAAACAGTCCGGAATGGAAAGCCCAGGGAAATTAGTGATATGAAAACAAGGGTAGCAAGAATCCCCCCGCCAACATCAAGCCCGTGAAGCAGGCCATAGGCCCTTGACCTGTTGCTCTCCCCAACAGAATCACTCATGAGCGTCCTCCGGGCTGGCGAACGGAAATTCCTTGCCCACCAGCCGGTGGCAAAAATTGCAACTGCTTCGTACACGGAGGCAGCAAATCCTGTGAATGACAGTATGGGAATCAGGGAATTTCCGAGAATAGCAATTTTACGGTCTCCGTATCTGGATGCCAGTCTTCCTCCATAATAGGCAAAAATTGATCCTATTCCATAGTTCAGGGCCTCCGCAATCCCATAGTAATATACAGGAGCCTTGAGAACAAGTACAATAAAGAGAGGAAATCCCACGATCACTGCCTGGTAACCAAAATCTGCAAAGAAAGCTGAAAACGATATGAACCAGACATTTGCTGGCAGACCTATTTTTTTCGAGTCAGGCGTTCTGTCTCTTTCCTGCATACTTCACATCCTTCCGGGTTTAATTGCGCAAATATGGTACATTTGGCTTCTGCCCGCTTCACCGCCCCAATGGATGGACAGTTCTGGACAGATTCATGGATTGTTGCTGCGAAATTAATATCTTAAGCCACTGTTTCGGAGTAACCTTATTCAGATACTGACAGTCATCAAATGTACTTTATTCTTTAGATTTGGCATTTCTGTTCTTCGGTATGATTTAAGAGTTTGTCCCTCTGTATCTGTGAATATGGGAATTAACGCCACAAAAATAGTGAAAAAAGGTATAATATCAAAGGACAATGTATCTAAATGTCCGGCACAGAAAAGATAGATGTATTCAGCCACGTTTATCCTGAAAGCTACTTTAACTTCTTCTCCAGGCGCCCAGCCATGATTGCAGAACAGGCAGAGAGGCTTCCGGAACTCATAAACATGAAGGACAGGATTCATATCATGGACGGGTTAAACATAAGCAGGGAGATAATTTCCCTGGCTTTGCCTGACATTGATGATCTGGAAATTGATTCCCAGAAATCTCAAGAAGTTATGATGGCTGCAAACAATGGCATGCATGAGACGGCAAAGCAGAGTGGGGGAAGATTCCTTGCCATAGGAACCGTGTCACTTGCCGATCCGGATTTTGCAATAAATGAAGCTACAAGGTGCATAAGGGACCTTAAGATGCTCGGAATCCAGATCGTATCTAATGTTCATGGGGAACCTCTAGGGTCTCCAAGATTCGAACCATTTTATACCGCAATGGAAAAACTGGGAAAACCCATATGGGTACATCCAACCTTCATGAGACAGTCATATCCATGGCTCAGGGAGTTTAATGCCGGCATAATGGTCGGATGGGATTTTGATACAACACTTGCTCTGATTCATCTTGTGGGTTCAGGTGTAACGAAGAGACACCGTAGCCTTAAGTTTATAATACATCACCTGGGATCGCTTCTGCCATTGCTTGGAGGCAGAATTTCAACTTTCCTTGACAACAGCGACCCGGGCAGAAAACAGGATTTGAATTCTGAATCGCTTTCTTATCTCAAATCGTTCTACGTTGATACGGCAGAAGGGATGTGGATGCCATGGCTCAGAAGTGCTCTGGATTTCTTTGACACTGACCACATCATGTTTGGCACAGATTTCCCGTGGGGCGATTCCGGACAGATCATAAATAATATTGAAAATCTCGCCATCAGCCAGCAAGAAAAACGATTGATATTCAGTGGCAACGCGAGGAGGATTCTGGGAATTTGATTCGGGCAGATATTGTTATAAAAATTGAATAATATCCAATAACTTTTGCTGTTGACACAGAGAAAAATTAATTGAGAGCGAATGATACACAGATATGGATATTCTCTTTCTTGTCATACTGTGGATACACGCTTTCACAGCCCTTTTCTTTGTGGGGGGGTCCTTTTTCATCTGGATTGTGGTCTGGCCAGCCACATTCAGAATTTCAGATGATGAGAAAGTTAGAACCAGGATAATGGGCCACATCGGAAGGATTTTCGGCACAGCTACCGATATATCTGTAGCCATACTCATTGCTACGGGACTTTATCTCGGATATGGCTATCTGCCCGAACTGTCCGATCTCACCACAACTGTGGGGGGGCAGCTTCTTCTTGCAAAGGGAATAATCGTGGTAGTAATGCTTGTGCTCATGTATGCTAACAATATCTACCATGGCAAAAAGCTGGTGAGGCTCTCTCAGGAAGGCAAATTTGACGAGATGAAAAGAAGCAGGAGCATCACACATATGGCTTCATTCATAACACTTGGCCTCATGGTGGTCATAGTTTTAATTGCATTCACGCTTCCATTTTACCATCCATAATGCCCTCACGAGCCCATGATAGGAGCCTGAGATTTATGCCACAGTATAGCATTATATCTGATGTTCGCCCTGCCTGGCTTTTCCCCGTGTGGCAAATTTCATTACATAGTTTTGACTGATCATTCGGGATGAATATAACATACAGCAGGGGGACGCTCCTGTTGAGTGAAGTTGATGGAAATGTCCCGCCTTATGTGGTATATGATGACCGCGTCGGTGCTTACCGCGCGGAAGCTTTCAGGTATCCACAGGTCAAGATGAAGTTCCCCAATGCCAGGGATGAAGTTTTCAGGCCATCATCTGTGAATGTAAGCCACAGCGAGACGCTGAGGCCTTATCAGAAGAAGGCTGTTGATCTGTGGTCTTCCAATGGTAACTCAGGAGTTATCGTTCTCCCCACTGCAGCAGGAAAAACTCATATAGGGATTGAGGCCATAGCACGTCTCTCAACAACCACACTGGTTGTCGCCCCCACAATTGAGCTCGTTCAACAGTGGAGGGACAAACTCGCCAGAACTTTTGGCATACATATTGGGCAGATAGGAGGTGGAGAGAAGGATATAGCTGACATTTCGGTCAGCACGTATGATTCTGCTTATCTTATGGCCGAATCACTTGGAAACAGATTCAGGTTTCTGCTTGTGGACGAGGTGCACCATCTAGCATCGGAACGTTACCTTGAAATTGCCAAAATGTACGCATCACCGTACAGGATGGGGCTGACTGCAACCTATGAAAGGACAGATATGCTTCACGAGAAA
>JAJZAW010000120.1 GCA_021799185.1 Thermoplasmata archaeon | reverse complement strand
AAAAATAGTTAATGCCGCTCCAAACGGCAACTAGAATAGAAAGAATTGCTTTTGTATCATATGGCATCTGCTATCCCTCAGAACATACCGGACTATGAGGATCCGGAGTTCATTATCCATGAAGATGCTGAGGCCTCAATGGAGGTGAACATCATACGAGGAATGCTCCCGCCGCTATCTGAGTGGACTGTAGATCTTGGCTGCGGGTACGGAAGGCTATCCGGCATAATGGCAGAAAGAACAAGAAATCTCATACTTCTGGACTATTCAATGGCTGGAATCATAAGGGCCCAAAAGAGGATGCTGGATGCGGATAAGGATGCATTCTTCATTCTTGCTGATATTCATCATCTGCCATTCAGATCGTGCAGCGTGGATACAATTGTGATGTTCAGGGTTTTTCACCACTTTCCCGATCCTGATGCGGCAATTGATGAGATTGCACGCTGCTTAAAGCATGCTGGACATCTGATCTTCAATTACAATTCCTCTGACAATGCATCAATGATTTTATTCTGGCTGATGGGCCGAATCAAAGGTGAAAATGCCCAATACAGATTTCCTTTTCCGCTTTCAGGTAACAGTATCAGAGCCACAGAGGAATCCCATAAAAGGCCAATCTATTTTCAGACTCATTCCACGGTCAGGAATATAATGCAGAAAAATAATCTCACATTTTCTGGCCTGAGCTTCCACTCGGGAATGCTTGGCAAAGGCTTGGTTAAAAAGAGCAAGCTGCACAGGGCAATCCCTGATTTCCAGACACGCATTGCAGACAAGTGGGTCTCACGATTCCTGTTCCCCAATCACTATGTATCCTGTACAAAGGACGGCCCCGAAGACCATGCTGCATACCATGAAATTGATGATCTGCTGGTTTGCCCTATGTGCCATGAAAGTGTTTCCATTAACGGCAATCTTATAATATGCAATAACGGGCACAGGTTTTCCATGGTGAATGGAATTTACGATTTCAGGAAAGAGTGCTGATTTTCATGAAGTATGCCACTGAAAAGCAATATTTGATCCATACCTGGAACATTGCATTAATATACGGAGTTTAGAATTTGATTAAAACATGCAGGAAAAGAATAACCAGGCATATTACCATATGCTGGACCGGATATTTTCAGGAGCTTCCGGCGTATATGACCAGAAAATACTTTCAAACTTCATCAACGTTAATTTAAGAAATATTGAGATGTCAGTGCTGCTTTCCTATTCCTTCAAAGGCTGTGCTGCCCTGGAACTCGGGCAGGGCACTGGCGAAGAAGCCTCACGCTACATCCTGGCAACTGGCAATGCTCTGGATGCCATTGATGTTTCCAGGGGCATGATCGATTATTCCACAGAGAAAATGGCAAGGCTTGGTATTGAAAAAATGTACAATCCAGTGCTTTTGCCCGCTGCAGATATTGGCAAACTTGACCGGATCTATGACATAATTTACAGCTTCAATGGGCTCATAAATACTGAGCCGGATTCGGAAGCGCTTAAACACGGGATCAACAAAATAACAAAGCCTGGATCGGTGATCATAGTGTCATTTCGCAACACCTCCTGCCTGGGAGAAAAACTCATAAGAATTGTCACGGGAAAACACCAGCTCGGGATGGATCGCCTTCTTGGAAATGTGGATGTCCAAGTCGCTGGAGAAACTGTTCCATCAAAATATTATTCACTTTCTGATGCTAACCGGTTTATTCCTGATACTTTCAAAATAATCCAGATCTATGGACTTGCTGTGTTTCTTCCACCATATCTCGCTGAAATTGTGAGGTCGGGCATGACGCAAAAAACCATATCTGCCATGGAAAGGGCTGTCTGCTTCCTTCCTTTCTTCAGGGCTAACGGGGATGAGCTGCTCATTGTTGCAAGAAGATATGCATGACGTAGAACTGAGAATTCCACCGCCCTACCCGGTTTTAATCAAGGCAAATTTTACCATGGATCATGGAAGGATTACTGTAATCCTCACAGAGGGCAGAAGAATGTTACTGCGAAGTGGGACACAACCGGTGATTGATGGTGTGGCATACAGGGCGGATAAGTGTGATCTTAAGAAAGCAACAGAGGCGTTCATAGCAAAGTACGGTCCGGAACACATGGACATGTACTTTACTGGCAGGAGAAGGACGGCATATTTGCTCACTCCTCTTGGTACAGAATCTTCAGCCAAGCCTGAGACGGCCCATCAGTTCATCCTGCCCCCGGCCGAGTACTCCTACAGGATTCAGCATGACCCGGTACAGATTCATCTGAGAATGGTAGCATCAGAGTATCTGAAAAAATTCATTTCCAGTGGAAAATCGATTCTGGAGATTGGATGTTCCAATGGCTTTGAGTTGAACCATGCAAGGGACGGCATCCCTGGGATCCACTGCACCTGTGCAGACGTTTCTGCAGATGCAATTAAATTTGCAAGGGATAATTCTCCCGCCGGAACGTATGATAATTTCCTTAAGGTGAGCGGAAACTGGAATGAGATTATCGGTTCCTTTGATATTATTTACAGCACCTTTGGGGCAACCGACACATCGCCATTTGAAATTATAGCCAGTTTTGCCAAAAATAATCTGAACAGGAATGGAATATTCATTGGAACTGCACTGAACAGGTTTGCCCTATCCGACCTCATGCTGTCGGTAATAAGCGGAAAAAAAGGATATGCGAAGGACAGGGCATCAGGGATTATCCATGCTGAGTACAGCAGGTATCCGGTCGCAGTGCTCTCCAGGAGCTGGAATGACATAGGGTCAAACACTACGCTCAGGCTCATAAAATTAAGGGGAATTTCATTCCTTCTAGCGCCTTACAACTACCGGCGGCTAAACCGGATTCTCTTCAGGCTGCCGTTTATAAGATGGCTGGATTGGAAACTTTCGGGCATTTTCCCATTCAGCCTGCTGTGCGAGTACCTTCTCTATGTAATGAGAGCTGAAGGAGGATAACATGTCACCAGTTGCTTAGGTTCCTGCCTTGAATCCTTAAAATAAAGGCCTCCAGCAGTGACACAGCCTCAATGATTGAGGCCATGAAGAGGACTGGCAAGCTTCCCGGATAATCCCTGTTAAAATTTCTTATAGCAGCTATTGTCTCCATTGGATTCACCGATGATATGGAAAATGATGCGTGCTGCCCGAGCTGTTTCCTTGACTGCATGTGCCCGAAATTAACACGCACCCTTTGCCTGAGCAACTCCCTGATTGATCCGGGAACCGTATTCCTCACAACCACGTCCCTGCAGTATTTGATTTTTCCACCTCCGGATACAACCCTGTGACAGAGGTACTCATCATCATTCACAATGCTTACATCAGGAATGATGAAACGATGCCTGACCACCTGGAATTCGCCTCCGCAGAAAAACTGACCGCGGGATTCCTTCATTGATACGTAGGAATCATGAAAGCGCCACATTACCAGGCCAAGTTTTTCTGCAAGAGTGCAGCCGTGATATGGTTCAATCCTGGGAAAAGCAAGTTCGTAATTGTCTCCAATGCATTCAATCATACGGTTTATTACTGAATCCTCAAATCTTGTGTCTGCAGATATGAGAAATATCTGCCCGTCGCCAATATTCTGTATTGCTCTGTTATACGCGGATGACTTCCCAAGTTTATGATTTTCATATAATACCTGTATATTCCTGTCGCCTGTGCTTTCCATGCCAATATTTGAATCAATTCCTCCTATGGCCATGGTGGTCTGGTCAAACAGATCAGACAGGGCTTTTTCCATGGCGTATTTTGCATCAGCAGGCCTTGCATAGCTGAAGAAAACCGCAACCCTATGTGTCATTGATGTGCCCACCTTCCCTGAGGTTATGGTATTTCAGCGAATCAAGAAAGAAATGGTGAAGCCCCATCCTTGTGTCAAAGCGTTCCTCAGATTTGCCTGACGCCTTAAGCCTGTAATTTGCTATGGTGCATTTTACCTGCTGATATGTGCCAACGAAAAGATACGCAGCAGCATTGGCAATCTTCAGGGCCATTGAAGTTTTGGTCGTCCGGCTCTGCTTTGCATAATCTATGTAATTATTCCGCCGGGTCAGGGGGGAAAGCTGAAGCAGTTCCAGGTAATATTGCGATCCAAGCACGGGTATGACTCTCAGTGCATCTCTGGCAGCCAGTTTATCAAGGGACTGACTGAACAGGCCATGCGCGAAATTGTCATCCATGCATAGTGACAGGCATATTTCCTTAAGTCCGCGAAGCCGACGCATAAGGAGAGCGTAAAAAAGTGCAAGCCAGAGGCAGCCCTGTCTTGTTATGATGAAAATATCAATGTCATCTTCGCTTTTTGGATCATATGATACTGACCCGGCGATGCCTGCAAAAGAGATGAGGCTGACTGGAAGGCTCCGTATGAAACCTTTCCCTGAAGCAACCTTTGCCGCTTTTGTATCCCTGTGAACCATATTCCCTGTGACATCCATCGCCCACCACTATCCATACCACCCCTATTTTCTGCGTAAAGCAAATGCTACCCCCGA
>JAJZAW010000119.1 GCA_021799185.1 Thermoplasmata archaeon | reverse complement strand
CCGATCTCTCATGAAGAAATTCAAGGATGTTGAGGTAATAGCATCCACTGCGGCTGAGGTGCCAAAGTTCACCAGGGGGGAATACAAATACGATTATGTTGACACTGCGAAAATTCTGCCCTCTGTCAAGATGTTTTCCCTTGGAGCTGATTTCATGCCAGAGAAGATTTACGCCGGTGGCCTGCGGTACCATGGGGCTGCTCCGTCACTTTCCATGCTGGTTAACACAGGGAGAATAAACACTGTAGACGAAAGTCAGAACAGTGTCATTGAAGCGCTGAAGATATTCTCGAAGACTCAGGGAATTGTTGCGGCCCCAGAATCTGGGCATGCCATTGCCACATCCATTGATTATATAAGGAAACACCGCCAGGAGAAAAAGACCATTGTTGTTAATGTGAGCGGACATGGTCTGCTTGACATGTCTATTTTCAGGGATGAACAATGAGCAACCCCACAACCATACTTTATTTCACATCTGCCTTCCCGGATCACATAACCCTCCAGGGTTTTCTTGAAAATGTGGACCCGGATGTTGTGAAATATGTAGAAGTGGGCTTCCCGTCATCTGATCCTCGATATGACGGCCCGGAGATAAGGAAGACACACGAAATAGCCGTAAAGAATTTTCAGGGCAGCTATCTTGGAAAGTATGCTGAAACACTTGGAAGGAAATGTGTAAAAACATATCTCCTCACTTATTATCGCGACCTTGCCAGACAGCCATCAGATTTTGTTTCACATCTCAGGGATTCTGGCTTCTCGGGGATAATTGTCCCTGACCTGCTGGTGGATTATAATTCCATTGCAGAAGATATCATAGGTGGCATTCAGAGAAGCATGGATTTCATTCCGTTCTTCAATCCAGCCACACCAGACAGTGTGATAGAAAAGATCAGCAGTCTTACAGAATCATGGATTTACTACGGCCTTCAGCCAGCAACAGGCATACATATCCCATATGATCTTGAGGAAGTATCCAGGCGAATTCTGGATCTGCTGCCTGGAAGAGAAGTGAATTTTGGCTTCGGTATCAGGACCGTGGAACAGATAGGGAGAATCATGGCTCTTGGCTCAAAGGGTGTAGCCATTGGAACTCTCCTGGTTCCCATGATAAGGGAAAACCACCTATCTGATTTTGTAAAGCTTCAGAAACAGATCAGTGAGGTGCAAGCCCATGTTAAGGAGTGAGCAGGAATTGATGAATGGAATTTCAGAATCGGCATATGCCAGAATGAAAAAACTTCTTGCCGGTTCATCTGATGAAGAAAAAACAAAATTCCTATTGGATGAACTGCCTGAATTAATTGATGGGTACAGGATTTCCGGCTATTCACGTGCAGTAAAAGAAAGGTCTTCGCTACCGCGAATACCGGGGGCTATTGATATCGTTGGCACGGGCGGTGACGGCAAAAACACAATAAATGTCAGCACTGCAGCTTCCGTGGTTGTTTCAGCAATGGGGCATACGGTTGTGAAGCATGGAAATTTTGGATCTTCAAATCATAAAGGAAGCGCAGATTTCATGAGATATCTTGGCTATAATTTCAGTTTCAACGGAGATGGGCTGAGAGACAGAATCCGATCAATTAATTTTGCCTTTCTGCTTGCCCCGCTTCACAACGACAGCTTTGCGAAATTCGCTGCCCCCAGGAAGGCAGTTGCCCATAAAACCATATTCAATTATCTCGGCCCAATTACCAATCCGGCAGACCCAGAAACAGTGGTTCTCGGAGCGGCTGACCCCAATATCCAGAGAATTTACGCAGAATTCATCCAGGCAGACGGCAAGGCAGGTTATTCACTCCACGCATCTGACGGCATGGACGAGGTGTCGCCGTTTTCGGAAACTGTGCTTCTGCAGGTAAATTCGCGCGAAATAAAAGAGATTAAACTTAACCCTGAGAAACTGCTGAGTAAAATACCCGATGAAACAAGCATTGCATCAGCTGTTCCTGAGAAATCCTTCGCGATGACCCTGGAAGGGCTATCGGGAAAATCCTTATGCGCAGCAGAATTTATTGCCCTGAATGCTGCCCCGGCCTTATCTGCTGCCAACGCTGGGCTCTCCCTGGAAGGGGCCTATGAAAATGCCATGGATTGCATTCTTTCCGGCACAGCATATGAACATCTCAGGAGGATTGTGGAATTTGCATGACCGCATGCCTTTTATTAAAATATGCGGAATTACCAACACTGAAGATGGCATGGCCGCCATGGATATGGGGGCAGCCATCCTTGGGGTTGTGCTTTCTGACCTTTCCCCAAGAAGGGGGACGATGGATCTGGTCCGGAAGTTGAAGGAAATTGGCGCCGTTGTTGCCACGGTGCATACCGACATGGATAGTGCCATGGCGAGCAATGGAGAGCAGGATTATGTACAGCTTCATTTTGATCACGCCTGCCAGGATATCGCATACTTCAAGAAAATGACGGGAAAGAGGGTAATTTCGGTTCTGAGGGAAACAGATATACAAGCTGCAATTGAATCTGCAAATGACCGTATAAAATGCGGTGCAGATCTTGTGCTTATAGATACGGGCATTCCGGTCGCAGATCTTATAAAAGGCCATGATACGCTAGAATTTAACCATAAAATTGGCCTTGCTGGAAAAATATCTCCTGAGAATGCCATTACGGTGATGGAAGTGCGTCCAGGATTTCTGGATGTAAGCAGTTCCATTGAATCTTATCCTGGAAAGAAAGACCTGACACTTATGAAAAGATTTATGGAGGTGGTGAAAAGCGAAGGACAGCGCTTATACCAGAATTCCTGATCTGATTTCGAAAAATGCAGATTTTGCCTATATGTGCAGATTCAATGACAAGAACAGACTGAACGGTGAAGAAATCCTGATTACAACCGAATCTGCACCCGTATCCAGCGTGGCATACGGCAAAGGAATATTCAAAAAGATAATGGAAAATCGGCAGGGGAGTGACAGGCCAGGTTCAGCCAGTATGGCACCTGTCATTATTTCCTATGATATGGTGGAAGAAGTATTTGGAATCAGGTTGAAGAAACGTTCTGAATGGCCATATTTTTCCTACATCGTTCCTGATACAATGGTCATGGGCAGTGTGAAGAGATCTCCTGGAACTTTGGCCGCAGGCAGCAATACTCCACAGATCGCAGACAGAGATAAGCGTATTTTAAGAGAATCCATTGGAGACGTGCGGGAGAGAATAAGAGAAGGCGAACTTCTTCAAGCGGTAATTTCCCACCAGTTTCCACTTTCTGATTCAGCCGACAGTTTTGGCCTTTTGAAGCACCTGCTGGCCGGTGACAGGTCCAGATATGTCTATTTTTATAAATTCGGAGACATGGAGGTTGTTGGTAGCTCTCCTGAGAACGTTTACCGGCAGGAAGGGGCACATGCACTCATAAACCCAATAGCGGGAACCAGGCCGAGAGGCCAGCAGAAAACAGATTCAAGTGGAAGGGTGATGGAGTTGCTGGCAGATACGAAAGAACTCTGTGAACACCGGATGCTTGTGGACCTGGCGAGAAACGATCTGGCCCGGATCAGCGAGCCTGGAACCGTGAAAGTTACCGGGGATATGATTCCTGAAGAATTTTCCTCAGTTATACATCTTGTGAGCACTGTAGAATCAAGAATCAGAAAGCCTGTTTCGCCAATTGATGTGCTGCTCAGCATATTTCCTGCCGGAACTGTAAGCGGAGCGCCGAAAAGGAGAGCTATAGAAGTTATAGACAGCCACGAGATAAATCCTAGGGGGGGCTATGCAGGAGCTGTCGGGCTGATGGGCCCAAACGGTGCAGACTTAGCGCTTGGCATCCGGACTTTATACAGGATGCCGGGAATAACATATACCCAGGCGGGAGCAGGCATAGTGAAGGATTCTGTTCCTGAAAGGGAAGTTGAAGAAATCATTGCCAAGGCAGGCACCATCATTTCAGGGGTGCATCAATGAGGGTAATGGTTATTGACAACCACGATTCTTTCGTATATAACATCGTTGACATGATATTGAGAACTGGTATGGAAGTGGAAGTGTTTGAAAACGATGACCTGCCTGATCCGGCATATGCAAATAAATTTCAATTTCTGGTTATTTCACCGGGCCCCGGGAATCCACTTAACCCTGTTGATCGCGGCAAGACCCTTGATTTCGTATCCGGAACGGAATTCAGAAGGATTCTCGGAATATGTTTCGGACACCAGCTGCTGGGGTTTCATTTGGGGTCCGAAATATACAGGACCGATAAACTTTACCACGGAGAGGTGGATACAATATCGAACCTTGGGGGAGGCATCCTGAAAGGGATATCCGGGGACTTTCATGCAGTGAGATATCATTCGCTTGCCATTACACCGTCCAGAAATATAATCGTTGATGCGGTATCCGGTACAGATGGAACAATTATGGCATTTCACTCAAAGGATCATAGGATATTCGGGATACAGTTTCATCCGGAAAGTTATTATTCAGAATTTGGCGAAGACATAATCAGGGAGTTCCTTTTCCCATGAATGTTGTTGAAAACATCTATGTGCAAAATCCTAAAAGGCCGCATTTTCCCTATTCCAGAACGAGGGATACCATAAGCAT
>JAJZAW010000118.1 GCA_021799185.1 Thermoplasmata archaeon | reverse complement strand
CATGAAAGGCAGTTGCAAGGGGCTCTGTAAGGGACCCCATGAGAAAGTCGCCTGTCGGGTAGCATCCTGATGACGGAACAGCAACAAATTCTGCGAAGGAACCTGGGAAGTTCACGCCTATTATTTTTCTTTCAGGACATAACTGGCGATCTCCCCTCCGGCAGAATCTACATTTTCCGCATGTTACCAGTGGATTAACTGTAACTTTTCTTCCTACTAAATATTCGTCTTCTGCAGAGGCGGCCCTTACAACCGTGCCTGAAAATTCATGCCCCATCACGCTCGGTGGCTTCCTGAGTTCGTTCTGCCCAACATATGCAGAGAGCTCAGAGCCGCAGATGCCCGTGAAGGCTACCCTTAAAAGCACCCAGCCTGGCTTGAGAATGGGCTCGGGCATATTTTTAATTTTCATTTCATTTAAGTCTGACCATTCCAGCGCTTTCATATAATCATTTAGAAAGTCCATAATTGCTAAATAAATGTGATCCTGAACCTGTGCGACATTCTAGAATATTTTATTTCAGAAAGATTTTAATTCAAGAGCATATTGTCTTAACATGAAGAACTTTGCCGGCAGCGAGAACCGGTATACCCTGGTACAGTTCAAAATAAAGCATGATGGATGCTGGTCAAACTCACTTGCAGAAACCGGAAGCATTGCCCACACAATAATAATAAAGCCCTTCAAGGACAGAAATTACGTTTTCGGGGCAATTGAGGTTCAGTCTGAGTTCCTGAAGGGATTCAGGGTTTTTTACAATGGCTTCAAGCACTCCGGATCAATAAAAGAAGTGATGCAGTTAGATGCGGTCGACAGCCGCAGAAAGCTTTACAGGATCATATTCAAGGAGAAATATGAAGACATGGTTTCAACAGTGATGTATGAGCATTCTTCGCTGTTTCAGAGCGATTTCATAGATGGCACAGGTGAAGAGATTGTGGCAATACTTCCGCAGGAAGAAATTCATGATGCAAAAAGGGAACTTGAAAATCTTGGCGAACTTTCTTACTTCAAGGTGAGGGATGTTGATATAGACGATTTTGTCAGCACAAATCTCGATCTGACGCCACAGGAAAGGCAGGCTCTTCACTGGGCCCATTCTTCTGGCTATTACGAAGTTCCAAGGCAGGTGCATCTGGAGGACGTTGCTGCAAAGGTTGGCCTTTCAAAATCCGCTCTTGCTGAGGCTCTGAGGAAGGCAGAGAGCAAGGTTATATCCAAATGGGAAGCCGAACACATGTTCCTGCATGGCCTTTTCTCCAGATAATATCCTGAATCAAATGTTCTGAATCCTTAATTTTCCAGGCGAGAGTGGCGCCGGAAATGTGCTGGGAAAGTGTTATATCTCACAATATTGATGCATTTTCATGAGATACGCATTTCACCTTACCATAAACAAGGGCATGGAGGACCAATATGACCGAAGGCATGCTGATGTCTGGAATGATATGAAAGATATGCTGAAGACTTCCGGCGTCCGTAACTATTCCATATTCAGGGATGGAATTCACATTTTCGGGTACTGGGAATGCGATGATCTCAACAGCACACTAGCCCACATAAGGAGCAGCGAAGCAAATGTCCGCTGGCAAAAATACATGAGCGACGTCATAGCAACTCCGCCGGCCGAAAGGACATCCGAAGGCATGAAGGAAGTTTTTAGGCTGGATTAATTATCAATCCCTCAAACCCGAAATAGTAAAAGCGGGCGTTTATATGAATGATATAAAGTTCGTGCAGATGCCGGATTGATCAGGCCATAAATGGAATTCATTCCATCATGGCTTTGCTCCGCCTGGTCAATCACTGCAGATTGACCAGCATGCCGCCATCCGCAAGAAGCTCTGTTCCAGTAACATAAGTATTCTCATCAGAGAGCAGGAAAAGGGCAGGCGCTACCATATCATCAGGGATACCAAGCCGTTTCACTGCCGTTCTGTTCTCCATGTATTTTCTCTTATCCAAATTAGAAAGGTCTTCTGAATTTATGTCAGTAAGTATGGTGCCAGGTTCAAGGCTGTTCACCATAATACCATGTTTGCCCAGCACAATTGCCAGAGAGTGTACAAGCCCGTTCAAGCCTGACTTAGTTATGGTATAATGGGTCTGAAATTCGCCTCCAACGATTGCACTGATGGAACTTATGAATAGTATTCTGCCCTTAATGCCGGATTCGATCATCTTCCTTGCAACGGCCTGGGTGATAAAGAAATGGCTTTCAACATTGACCTTCATTACCTTTTCAAAGAGCCCCATGTCTATGTCAAAGAAGTCCTTGAAGGGGCATATTCCAGCGTTGTTAACGAGAACATCCATATGGCCCATATTTTTTTCAATATAGCTTATGAGAGATGGCACAGCCTCAACATTGCTCTGGTCTATCCCGAACTTGAAGGCTCTGCTTCCAAGAGCTTCAGCTTCGCCTATGAATGAATCAGCATCCGTGCCATGAGAAGAATAGGTAATGCATACATTGGCTCCCTCCCTTGCCAGTCCCAGGGCAATTGCCCGCCCAATTCCTCTGGATCCGCCAGTTACCAGTGCATTTTTGCCTTTGAATCTATCTACCATGATCAACAATCCCCTGATAAAATAAAAACAGGTGGCGTTTATCCATCCACCACTTCGGCGTCCCTTGAGGTGTCATCAAGCGATCTGCTCTCAGTCTTCACAAGCGAAGGCGCAACCCTTGAAAGTATCGCAACCACCACAAGGGCGGCAAGGAAGAATGTGCCGGCTATCCACCCAATGTATTCCACATGCTGGCCGTTGGCGCCTATTATGAGTGGAGTAAAGAGACCGAATATGGCAGCCTCAAACCTCATTGTGAACCATATGAATCCCTGGCCGGAATTTCTCAAGCTTGTTGGAAAGTGCTCTATGGACATTAATCTGGTTATGGGCCACACTCCAAGGCCCTGCCCTATTCCGAAAAGCAGGAATGATACAAGGAGGATTCCAACGTTCTTCAGGAATGGCGGATACACAAGGAGATAAAAGGAAACCATGGACATGGCAGCGCTTGTTAGATACAGTGGCACCCTTCCAACCTTTACTTTGTCCGCCAGCAAATAGAATATGAGAAGGCCTGGAACTATTGCGCTGCCAAAATAGATTGCCTCAAACCCAAAGGTTGCCCTTGTTGACACCAGATGCAGGGAATTGAAAATGTACGGGAAAAATTCGCCGTATGTTGATGCAGGAATTCCCCACATGAGGTAGAGGAACCAGGCAAATAACATTACGCCACCATATTTGGTGAATAGTTCCTTATAATTCCTTCTGGAGTATGTCTCTTTCTTTGCTGCAGCAGTGCTTTCCTTTATTCCGAGCGAAGCCATTGTCTTCTGTACATCAGAATTCTTTCCCTCCATCAACTGGAATCTTGGTGATTCGGCGAGCCGCCTCCTGAGGAACCATGACAGAATTGCAACCAGGCCAAGAAGAATCCATATTGTCCTGAAAAGTACCATCCCGGTGTTTACCAGAGCTATGGCAAAGCCAAGTTCAATGAGAACTGCCACGTACCACATTACGTTTGTGATGGAGAACAGTTTCGCTCTGCTCTTCTTTGGTGAAAACTCCGTTATAAGGCTCCATGAAGTCGGGACGTCAGCACCCACTGCTATACCAACAAGGCCGTAGAAAATCAGCGACCACACAATGTTGAAGCTACGTCCGGGGATTACGCCCGTGAATGCCAGAAGAAGTGCGGCAACAGCATATATTATCATGTCAATCTGATAAATGTACTTTCTTCCAAACTTGTCACCAAGCCTTCCAAACCCAAGAGCACCAAATGCTGTTCCCAGAAGTGTTATAAGCGCCGGTAATCCAGTTTCCAGGGTGTTGTAACGGAGCAATGCCGTTATGGCCCCAAGGGTAATACCGGTACCGGCAAACATTCCAGCATCTAGAAAGTCACCCAGGGATGCTATAAAAGTCCAGCTGAAGTGCCTTCCCGTCAGTTCCGCATTATCCAGAGAATCGATTTCTGTCATCTGTATCTACCACTTATTTAAAAATTAACTACAGAAGTATATATTTAGATATTTCCGAACAGGTACACCCAAATAATGTCTATACTTAAAATATTAAACTTGTCACCTGTTTAGAATATGAATGTGGGCATATTATGCGATATTATCCGGCTATGATTCAAACATTCAGGCGCTATGGAGTTCGGTAAAATATATGGGTGATACAGGTTATATATATTTCATGAGTCTTGATATAGCATAATAAACATATTTCCACTGTCCACCATAATGATCTATCCCAGTGGTATAATACCTGCAGTTCCTGCAATATTCGATGAGAAAGACCATCTGCAAATCCAGGAAGTTAAGGATGTAATTTCCTTTCTCAAGGACAGGAAGTGCCATGGTATAGCATTAAACCTCATTGGCGGCGAATTCTACAAACTAAGTGAGCATGAAAGGCAGGAAATTGTCAGAGCCGGAATAGAAACTGCAGGCGGAAAAATGCCCGTATATTGTGGCATATCTGCCCCAGGCACCACAGAGGCATGAGGGAATGCAAAATCTGCCGCTGGTCTTGGAGCGGACTGCCTTATTGTGATGCCGCCATACTATAATCCAACAGGATCCTACAGCAATCGCGCCATTAATGATCACTTCAGCAGCATAGCCAGCTGCA
>JAJZAW010000117.1 GCA_021799185.1 Thermoplasmata archaeon | reverse complement strand
TCCGCCCCGAAAAGTGTCAGATATTTTCTTCCTTACCGTAGTGCTGATCTCATCTGCCTCTCCATTCGCGGGAGACAAGGTGCTCCATTGGATCGACATGCGTGGACCCAAATATAGATGATTCGCATAGAGTCTCACATCAGATGTTCTCCGACAAATTCTTATTAATGTCATCGTTTCATGACATTCATCTAAATGTACGCCAATAAGCATTAACTTCTGCTGTATGTTCTGAAACTAAATAAATTTAAATGCCTATAGTTCGAGCAATAAACCCACAGAATACGAGTGGAATGTCAATAAATGACTTTGGTCCCTTTCTTAAAGCCAATTTAAGTAGACCACCGAATTTGGCTCCTAACCCTAAGCATCTGGCACTTCTCACAATACCGCCGATTACCAGATCGAATACTCTCTCTCTTTCTCTGTTTTCCCAAAGTGTATTGCCTCTTTTCAGGTCATTCCCAATGTTAACATATCTATATCGCACTGGGGAATTCGCGAAAAAAACAACGTCCTCAAGGACATTTTTATTGATAAATTTGTTCTTAAAGAAGAGTGAGGTTTGCCCAATGGCGATCCAAACGCTTCTTTGAACCGGGTCCTGAAATATGTATATCCATCGTGGATCGATGGAAAAATTCATTATTTGTGTAATGTCATATTCATTGTCTGGATCAGCTACGATGGTCCATTTTTTTTCATTGCGCAAAATGGCCTGGTTTCGTCCTTCACCGATACTAGAGCTTATCTTGAAATAAATAACATTCAATGGAAGAAGTATATCCTCAGTGTTGTCGATGGAGAAATTGTCAGATACAACAAAATTTTTTATTCCAACTCTCCGAAAACTTTCAATAAATTTTTCAATATAGGGTCCACAATTATATGTGGTAGTGCAAACCGCAGCATTAGGAATAATTTCAGATATACGAAACACATTTTGTTTTTCAGTGTCACGCTGTGCATCATTTCTAAGAAACCTATTTCTCATCTGTTATTCCACCAGTTAGAATGTAGACAATTTCTAGCAACTTATTAATTTTGACTCTTGATTGATCTTACAGGGAAAATACGGCGAATTTATGGCAAACGCTGTCAGCAATGGTTCCTTCATCTCTTATTTTTCCCCTATTTTCATCCATTCTTCATGGAATTTCCATAGCTCACGATATAATCCCCTTCTTTTTCATCCTTATCATGCACATGAGGTTGTGCCCAAGACACATGAACATGCACTTGATCATCACCATTTTATCCGCATGTTGCGGCGGATGCTTTCAATAGGCAGCCTGTATCCAGCAGGGATTTATCCATGTTTGCATCTATTCTCCTTCCTTCAATGCCAAAATACCCCTTGTCCTTGTAATTCACTATCCCCGTTATGGAAAGATCTATCTGCGATTCATGAACGGATGCCGTTGTCACAGCATAATTGGCAATGATATCATGCTCTGCGGTCTGTGACGTGTATAACTTGTGCTCGAAATGCGCTTTCTTATTCTTGGCAGCCCGTGTGCCATCCTTGGATCTCCTTGTCTTCGCGTTCTTCCTCTCTTCCGATCTCTCCTTCCTTTTCCGTTCCTTTTCGATCGTCTTCGCTACCTTCATTTCCCTCTTTGATGTCTTAGTTTCCGGTTTTTCCTGATCATGAGGTTTCTCGAGAAATTCCGGATCAACCGGTATCGTCCCGTCACCTTTCCTGGCTTTCCCATGTCCTGGATCGGATTCAATGAAAGTGGCATCCTGTATGATTCCCTTCCTGACCGTTATACCTTTCCAATTGAACTGCTTCCAGATCTATTTCCAGATCTCCACGGCCTCATCAACAAGATCGTATGGGGACTGGAGAAACGTGATCTTCATCAATCGCGGCAGTGCCTCCAACATTTACGTCCATATATTTCTTACCCTGCCAGAAGCTCTGCCCAATCCCGACTGCCCCAGCAAGACGTATAATGTACTCCGCCCCCTCAAGAGCTTTCATCCAGTGTTTCCTGTACCTTATGTCACCGAAAATGTATTCTGTCTTTTGTTCCTGTATTCCGGAACATTGCCCAGATGCACCTGTCCTTCAAGATTGTCCAGCACAGTTACCTGGTATTCGTCTTCTATGAGGCGGTCTACAGTATGGCTTCCTATGAAAACCAGACCGCCAGTTACCAATACTTTTTTCATTTATTTCACTCCTTCGATTTTGAAGTGATAATGTTTGTTATTCCTTCCTCCAGGGGTATCTCTGGTTCCCAACCAAGTTTCCTCATTTTGGCTATATCTGCCGCTCTCCTCTTAGGATCATTCTCCGGCAAATCTTTGAAGCGTACTTCGGAACTGGATTTCGTCAGCTTCTTGATCAGTTTAGCTAAATCTACGATTCTTGTTTCTGAATCATTACCAATATTGTACACTTCTCCTTCTTTTCCCCTTGTAATGGCAGTCATAACGCCTTCAATTGTATCAGAAACATATGTGAATGATCGTGTCTGGGATCCATCACCATAAACTGTGATGGGTTCATTGTTGATTGCCTGGTTTACAAATCTATCTACAACGCGCCCATAAAAATCGCCACCCCTCATCCTTGGTCCGTAAGTGTTGAAGAAGCGGATGATGATATTCCTCAAACCGTACTGCCTTTCGTAGGCTTTCGTGAGGGCATCTCCAAATCTTTTTCCCTCATCATATGGGGATCGTGATCCGGTAGTGCTGACACAGCCTACATAATCCTCAGGTGTCGGTATGACCTTTGGATCGCCATACACCTCGGATGAGGAGGCATACACATAAAGGGCATTGCACCTAAGGGCCACCTCAATGAGATTTTTCGATCCCACTGCATTGGACAGGGCAACATCAACAGGATGCTTCTCCCATTCCACCCTGCTTGCCCTGCTGGCAAAATTCACAACAATATCATACCTTTCATCGGTTCGGAATGCAGTGACGTCATCTTCCAGTAAAGTTATTCTATCCCTAATATTTTCAATATTCCCTTTTAATCCGCTGACAAAGTTATCCAGTATATGGACATTGTGTCCATCGGCAACAAACCTCTCTGCGAGATAAGAACCCAGAAAACCGGCTCCTCCGGCTATCAATACTTTCATAGCCTACCATACCCGTGATATTCGAAGCCCATATTAACGGCATGATCTCTCCATATGATGCCCCTTGTGTCTATTATTAACGGTCTGCCTCTCATTATGGATTTAAGCCTCATGAGATCAAGTTCCTTATATTCAGTGTGGTCTGTCAGCAGAATCAGAATTTCTGAATCGGTGGATGATTCGTATATGTCGTGATCTATAGTAATATCTGAAATATTCACGAACGGATCTGAGAATTTAATTTCAAATCCTCTGGTTCTCAGATTCTCGGCAATCTCAAATGTGGAAGTGAATCTTGTGTCGTCAGTATCTCCCTTAAAGGCAACGCCTGCAATGACCGCCTTTTTCCGACCATTTGAAAATTGCATAACGAGATCAGCGATATGCTTTGGGATTGATCTGTTCACCTCCGCAGCAGCATCCACCATCCTGAGGCTTAGTGACTTCTTTCTGAGGTCTGCCCTCAGAATGAATGGATCCTTGTTCAGGCATGATCCGCCAACACCCGGACCTGGAAGTAGGAGTCCTGCATTTCTTGGATAATCCTGTTTTGCAGCCCTGATCAGTTCCAGTGCGTCCACTCCAACCTTTTCAGAGGCAAGTGCAATCTCATTCGTCAGCCCAAGGAAAACGTAACGTGAATAATTGTCAACCATTTTCACCATTTCAGCTGTTTCAGGGTTGGACACCTGGACAATGCGACCTCCCAGAGAGCCTATTACTTCAGCTACAATGCCGGAAGTTTCCGGATCGGACGCTCCGATTATCTTTGGGAGAGATGTGAAATCTTTTATTGCCTGTCCTTCCACCATTCTTTCTGGAGAGAATGCTATGCCAACATCTTCCGGAACTTTGAAACCATATGATATTATCCTGCCACGCACCACAGAATTGGTGGTTCCAGGGGGAACTGTTGATTTCAATATAACGATATCACCAATTTGGAGATTTCCATGAAGAAGGTCGAGTGCGCCATTAAGCTGGGAATAATCAATATAATCGGTGTTAGGATCATAGGGGGTGCCAACGGTTATTATCTTAATTCTGGATGTTTTCAAATCTGCAGAATTATGGGATAGCTCAATATGATCCATTATGGCTGGATCAGACATGAGATCATCCACTCCCGGTTCTGTAATGGGATTAATTCCCCTTTGCAGTTTGTCGATCTTACTTGCGTCTGTATCAAAGCCTGTGACTCGAAATTTCCTTGCCAGTAAAAGGGAAAGGGGAAGCCCGACATAGCCGAGGCCTATCACCGATATTTTTTCATTTGAGGAATCAAAAGATTTCATGGTGGCACAACTCCGTGATTATTTATCATGTAATTTTCAGCCTTGAGATAAGAATCTATGGTTCCAACATCCCACCAGTAATTTATCTCCATGACATGGCCTGACAGCTGGTGTTCACTGGCAAGCCGTGGAAAGAGTGTATTTTCAAGTTTGAATTTCCTGGGAACCAGGTACTCATTTCTTCGCTCAATCAACCTGTGATCGAATATGTAGAATCCAGTGTTGACAAGCGCCGGTACTTTGGTATTCTCCTGAGACTTT
>JAJZAW010000011.1 GCA_021799185.1 Thermoplasmata archaeon | reverse complement strand
TACATCACCCTGTGATTTTGTTCAACTTAATCGAGCAGGCATGGGATATGCTAAATTATATTTAACGGCTTTCATTGGTCTGATTGCGCCGCATGGAATATTGCAATGCAGTGTCGGTTTGATGCCGATTTAAAAATTCCATTAAGTTGAGCCATAATGGATTAAAGAAAAACAAATAACATAAAATTATACTACTAACCATGGAAAAGTACATTCATATATGGAACGTACACTGCACCAAATGTGGAAAAGATTTCCAGCATATATTCAGGGCAAGGGACATACTGAAACCACATGTTTTCAACGATCTCCTGATGACATGCCCATACTGTGGAAACACATCATTCGACAAAGTGTCCATGGCTGGAAAAATTACAGAGCAGGAGTGGAAAGCAGAGCACCCTGAACTTGATTTAAGCCAGCTTCCTGACTATTCATATTCTGTTACGGATTAATAGGGCTACCTGGTTTTAGAGATTACCCTTATTATATCGGAATTGGCCAGTATATGGTCTTTCCCTATAACCCGCCTTGTCCTGCAGTCAACTGCCCTGATAAAGCCTTCTCCGATTTCAGTATGAATTTTGAAGGCCAGATCCAGTGCTGTTGATCCTGCCGGCATGAGCAGCGCATCGGGAAGCACATTGCCTTTATTGTCCTCCCATGTGCTTTCATCGACAACTGGAAATACTATAACGTAACCAAGTTTTTCCTGAACTATCCTGCCCATGATCTGTGATACCAATGTTATGGCTGGGTCCCTGAAGAATTCCCTTATGCGATCCAGGGCTATGGATTGCTGCCTGCTGACTGCACGGGTAATCTCAAAGCCCCCAGCGCTTCCTTTAATCAGACCTGATTTGAGTGCCTTTTCAAACGCCAACTCGTATTCTCCCGATACAAGATATGCCTCTGGATACTTCTGCAAAAGCTCTTTTCTGATGCCCGGTTCCATGTTATCTGCCTTGTTGGCAATCCTGAATATTGGCTTCATGAACTCAAATATAATTTCAGAAAACCGCATTGCATCTTCTTCTGTCCATAACGTAAATCTTGCAGGAAACGACCCCCTGGAAAATATGAGGGAGACCTGCCTTTCAGTCAGGCCGAAGGAAGCTATTTTTCTGTGGAGGGAACGGTCTTGATTTTCCCCGGATGAATCCGCCTTCCTTGCAAATTTGTCCCAGTCCCTGTATATCCTGTCAGCGAGCCACTGCTTTATTTCACCCTCAATAATTTCTATATCTTCCCAGGGTTCTCTTCGAATCTGTATGGGCGTACCATCTGCAGCTGTAAAACCTGATCCATCTATTATATGGCAAAGTGCCTCCGAATCCCTGAGATTATCGAGGAATTCATTTCCCATGCCCTTTCCCTGACTTGCACCTGGAATCAGGCCGGGAACATCTATGATCTCAATGGGGACGTGCCGGATTCCATTTTCGCAGTAGCCTTCACGTGGATTGCACTGTTTCCCGATTTCAGTGTGGGGACATACTGTTTCTATGTAAGTTATCCCCACATTTGGTTTCAGCGTGGTGAATGGATAATTTGCAATATCCGCTTGGCTTCTCGTCATCGCGGAAAAAATTGTGGATTTGCCAACATTTGGTTTTCCAACAAGGCCTATCTTAACCGTCATATCTCAGGCATCTTCAGTGAAAATTTACCAGTACCCTTTTCATATTGTATCCTTTCGGGCATTCTATTTTTTCCTGAACCTTTTTTATGGTGACCTTGGATCCTTCGCGCATGTGGACAAGGTTGCAGGTTTCAATGTGGGGGCATGTGAAATGATCACATTCCATGGACTTCATTGTCACTGACGAACCTTCCTGAAGTTTTCGTCCTGATTGCAGGTTTACGTATTCAGGAAGCTCTTCAACTTCAATAGTAGAGACCTTATCCTGATCATAAACAAAACATGGGTTTTCCTTATCTCTCACCTTCACTATTCTGTACTTCCTCCCAGGTTCAAGATTAAAACAAACATTTTTTATCCTGCACTCAGCACAGCCTACCAGGGGCCCAACAAACCTGAACTCCAGCCCCTCCTTTGCAAGATCAATTCCTATTAATGAAATTTTAGCCATGATGCCGACACCGGTTTCAGATGATGCCCGTAATTTCGAGAGCCTTTTCCGCAGCATTTGTACTTATATCCTTTTCGCCCAGAATTGTATATCTCTCGGGCCTTATCCTGTGGGCGGTTGATAACGCCTTAATCACCACAGTGTCAGGTATGTTATAATCTTTAGCCCGGATGGAAAGCCCCATGCGTGAGTATGCATTGCTAAGCACCTGCCACTCTCCTCCGTGCAAAAACATTGAGACAACTGAGCCCATGGCGCACTGCTCTCCGTGAATGGATGAACCGGGAGTTGACATTTCAAGAGCATGTGCAAGAAGGTGCTCACTTCCACTTGCAGGGCGCGAGTTTCCTGCAATTGCCATTGCTGTCCCGGATGCCAGGATCTGCTTTGTTACAAGCCATACTGATTCTTCTACCCCCTCCATTACCATGTGGCTTTTTTCAAGGAGTTCCCTTGCAGCATATTCTGAAATAGCTGCTGCACTTGAACTGTACTCTTCACCGTGCAGCCTGTTGGCAAGTTTCCAGTCCAGAAGAGCAGTGAGGTTTGATATTACATCTGCTGCTCCGGCCCTGAGATACCTGTATGGAGCCTTGGAAAGAATATATGTATCGGCTATTATAGCTATTGGCATAGATGCTTCCTGTGAAACAGTAAGCTTCTCATTTCTGATTGAAGCCCGTGGCGACGCAATGCCGTCGTGGCTGGGTGAAGTTGGAACGCTTACAAATGGCACACCCATGTCGAAGGCGGTTTTTTTGGCAAGGTCTATCTTAGTTCCACCGCCCACTCCAATAATAAGGCCCACAGATAGGTTCTTGGCTTCTTCCTCAATGCTATTCAGATTTGCGACGTCTGCCTTATCTGCCTTGATGACATGAACAGAATAATCAGAATCTGTAAGGAACTCTTCTATTTGCTTTCCAGCAAGATTATATGTAATGTTACCAGTTATAATGAGAATGGAGCCAGCCTTCATATATCTGCCAACGACCGGAACAATATTCGGCAGAACACCATGCCCCACATATACATCCCTGGGGAACTGCATGGTTTTGAATTTCTCGAATTCCATTTCATATCTCATCATGTCCGTGGATATAAATCTTAACCTTGTAGGATTTAACGTTTGCCGTCCGTAGTTCAGATTTTTGATGACAGGATTCACTATTTGCCGAATCTATACACGCCAACCGCCATGCTACTGTTGGAATACGAAGCGTAGGAGTCCTCTGTAATGGCGATTACTCCAGCAAGCACTCCCCTGAAACCATCAATCTCACGTTTTATTATATCTTCAAGCTTCTCCTTTCCCATCTGATGATATATGCTATAACAGAGGCTCCTCCTCATGATCTCCTCGCCAATGCCTGTAGCAACAACTGCGCCCTTTTCACCAGCGAACAGCCCTGCCCCGGGGATGGGAGAATCGCCAACTCTACCCCTCATCATGGGAGAAGAGCCACCAGTTGAAACCGCAGCAGCAAACTTACCCGAAACACGAGCTACTGCTCCTACCGTATCCTTATTCTCTGGAATTCCAAAAATTCCCGCATACTTCAGATAGGATGCATATCTCTCCGGAATATCTTTTTCAGAACCTGATAATATTTTCAGAGCCTTTCTGTAAAGTTCCTCAGTCCGGGGGGTAGATGGGTCATAGTCTTCAAATCCAATTCTCCTGGCAAATGTTACCGCACCATCCCCCGCGAGCATTACATGGGGGGTTTTCTCCATTACAGCCCTTGCCACAAGTATGGGATTCTTAACTCTCTCAATATTGACAACAGAACCTATGGAACCAGCCGTCATCACTGCGGCATCCATCTGTATTGTTCCGTCTATGCGCTTCACAGAACCGGTACCTGCATTAAAGTCAGGATCGTCCTCCATTATCCTTACTGCTTCAACTACGCTGTCCAGTGCACCTGATTGCCTGAAGGATTCACGGGCATACCTTTCTAATCTTGGGTTGTAGGACTGATCTGAGCCTGCACCCGAGTGGATGACGAGGATATCTTCCATGCTGGGTTATTCTGATCATTTATAGAAGATTTGTTTAGCCCATGTTTAACAGGGTAATCATGACATATCCAAGATTCCATCACTTTATTTAGTACAGTTTTCGGTGGAAGCTTGAATTTAACAATGAAATATGCCTACTATTTGATAATGCCCCTCGGAAGTGTTAAATAGATTTTTTATATCTGCGGAAGCAGCTATCTTAAGCATGTTTAACAGTACTTCAAGGGTAGTTGTGGGCTCGTAGTCTAGCGGTATGATGTCTCCCTGACACGGAGGAGGTCACCGGTTCAAATCCGGTCGGGCCCATTTAGAAATGTATTCAAATCCTCGTTGTGAGAGATAAGTAGTGAGTTTATTATTTAATTAAGTGGATATATATCAATCTACGGTTTTGGAGACGCTTAATCATCCACATTGACACATCAATTAGCGAGGTCCAATGTACTATCAAGTGAATGGAATGCTCTCTGAAGCTTCCCTCTCATTTTACATTATTAGAAAGCAATTGTAAAAATATGTTAGGTATGTCAATTTCGACATTTTCATGATATGCGGCTGCAGGGGTGTATGATCTTTTTTGCTCAGTTCTTTATGTTACAAAAAAATATCTGAAGATGATAATACATGTATTCATACGAAATAATTATAGCACAATGACCCTCCACTCAACTGAAATATCCTTGAATTATGGGAAATGCTTATTCCCTGTATCTACTATTAAATTGAAGAGGTATGCGACCTGAACCTGGGAATTAATAAGAATAAAAGAGGAGGCAGAGGCGGCTAAAAGTTTCTGGTTGGGATAATGAATTGGCGATCACCTGCAAACTATTGGTTCTTTAATTCTGAAAATTCACCAAAGTGAGAAACGTTTAGCTTTGTGATGTATGCCACCTAATACACGACCGAGGCATGTTTATATATGCTTAATCTGTAAGTCTATCATATGCCGGCGTTCAGGGGGGATGTCAGACTGCTAAAGAGGATAATTGAGACCTCTACAAAGCGAACCTATCTATTTGAAAGGCCAGATGCCTTTAACTTTGTTCCTGGTCAATTTGCAGTTGTTCGCCTCTTGGATTTTGAAGGTTCAACGAGGGATAGCCTTCGCCAATTCTCAATTTCGAGCTCCCCTGAGGACGAATTCATATCCATATCAACTCAAGTGATAGGGCGGAACTCAGCGTACAAAGATAAATTGGATTCACTTCGGCCTGGAGACCCGGTCTACCTTACAGGCCCAAATGGGAGCTTCACCCCTGGAAGCAAGGATGGTGATATGATGTTCATAGCAGGAGGTGTCGGAATCACGCCGTTCCGAAGCATGATAAGGCATTTCTATTTCACTGGTTTCAAGGGAAGAATATATCTTGTCCATTCCTCACGGAGCCACGATGACATCCTCTTTTTCCAGGAGATGGAGGAACTTAGGAAAAAAGTTAGCTGGCTGTACATTCACCGATTTCTGACACGTGACTCGCGTAAATTCGCAGGGATCATAAATACAAGGATAGATGCTGAAGGGCTAAAACGCATAGTGAATGGTAATATTCCTGAACTTTTTATGATCTCGGGCCCGCCCCAGTTCGTCGATGACGTCGGAAAGGCGCTCATTGATACATTGGAGATAAGCGAATCCATTGTGAAGAAGGAAAAATTCCTAGGTTACTAAAACACATCGTTGGATGAGAATACAAATTTTGGAAATTTACGAGTATTCTCACCATAGCTTCATGCAATGACATCAGGCTATTCGTTCAAGGCAACAACCAGAACGAGGGCACCGTCTTTTCCAGCCCTTAGCGAATGATTGCTGTTCACCGGGAAGGCCGCATATTCTCCCTTGGCTAGATCATGTTCAACAGAATCAATTGTAGCAATCATCCTGCCCGATAAAACATAAAGCCATTCAACTCTATCCGGATGGTGATGGACTGGATAGGAACTGCCTGGATCGAATTTTAGGAACTTTATTGACCCGTTCTTGCTCTGCGCTTCCCAGTGCTGGAATATGCCATCTACCGCCTTTGAAACCTGGCTCCATTCGATTTCCATAGCAGATCCTGGTTTCTCCATTAATATTCAGTTCAATTTGAATCATTAATTTTTAGTGTCATAATTTGCAACAAATCCCAGTGGAAATTTCAAAAAGATCATGCTGTGTGCTTGCTCTTGCCAGATCCACTTTTCCTCGGTTCGTATGTGCCTGGAACAGTTTTGAATGAAACTTTCAACCTTTTTCACGCGCTTTCTGCTATGAACGCACACGCCAGCGAAACTGATACTGGTGGAGGCTTTCAGAGTTCTTCATGTATATGTTTAACTCCCCCTGCCTCAACCATGAGTGCATCCCTTTTTGCCAAAGCAAATGCGTTTTTCTCAGCGTCTGAAAATTGCAAACGTTTCCACCATGAGCTCAGGAGTGCAGTCCTTCGCGCAGATACCTCATCAAAAATTGCATACTTTAAGCGCATGTCTATACGCCAACCGCACCGGTGGAGATGCAATAAAATGCTGGTTAAGATGGTGTTCCAATGTCCTGCATTCATCAATGGGTACAGTGAACGACGTTGCAATTTTGATGAATGCCAATCTAGAAAGGATACTGAATTGCTTCACCCATCATATTACCAATGCAAGGGCAGAGGGGATCAATTCAAAGATAGCGCTCATAGAAAAGATGGCATGTGGATACAGGAATAAGGGCCACCTGAAGACCGCAATATATTTCAGGTGCGGTAATTTGCAGCTCTATCCATGAACCCTCATGAAAGCCAATGGACTCCAGTTAAAATTACCACTATGAACTGAATAGATAATAATTTTATATTTTTTACACTCCTGGTTTCTCCAGCAATGGGAATCTCCCTGTTATTTAAATTGACGCAGATGATTTCATCAAATAGCCAGGCCGGGCTTTTATGGGCGTACCACAATTTTATACTCCGTTCAGAATCCAAAGAATCAGGGTTAGGTGAAAAATACGTAAACCTGTGTTTTGTTGCCTAGATTATGAAGTCTACTTTTGGAGCGTTGGTTTTTTGTGTTTTCTTGGACGTATGCTTAAAGGGTTCATTCTGGCTACCAGCAAGGTTTCAAATTCAGAAATTGCTACAATGCACCTAATCCATTAATGCAAATGGCAATGGTATGGTCTTAGCTAGTTAAGGCCACGAATGAGATTCTGTGTTCAAAAGCTTTCTGGCAGGTCACGTTCTATGGGTATTTGTAGAATATTGCTGGAATGAGGCTCTACGTTAAACATGGTCGCTCCAATGACTTAGACTACCATGATTGCATAGCTGTGGGATAAATTAGGCAAAGCCGCGCTGAAACCTTAAGATGTAGTGGTCCGGCCTGGCCCACTTTCCCTTCTAGAACTGCTATTGTCAAAGGCTTACAACATTTCCTGTCATTTCACACAAAACCATGTTGTACCAAGTTGAAGAAAGACTTGTCCAATACCCTTTTACTGGTGAGAAGCCATATCATCAGCCCGTATGCAATTATTATTGAGGCTGCGCCCAGATCCACAATGAATTCACAGGCCACGGATAAAACAAGGTATGCTATTGCCAGTGGTAAAAATATGAGAAATGTGCCATCAGACAAGCCTCCACTGAACGCCCTTGACTGCGGCCTTATGACATTCAGGTTTAATATTGTGGCATAAAAAAAGAATGGGAAATACAGAAGCAATGGAGTTGAGATAAAAATCACGAAACTTTCCGATGGCAGAATTAGAAGGCGGATAAGTTGGGCATAAATTAAGAAAAGTAGCACCGGTAATGCAACAAATGCTAACTGGATCAGCTTGCCGGAAAGATAGCTCCTGACGGCAATGTGCGGTTCCACAGTGTTCCATCCAATCCATATCCTTTCATTTACAATCGAGTAGAACAGCATAGCGGACATAAGGACAAAATAATATGATATCACAGTCGCAGAAATGACAGAGCCGATTGAGGGAAAATGGAAGTCGAAAATTATGAGTGAAATAAATATAATGGATGACCAGAGCATTATGCCAGTGATTTGCACCCTCCCATAGCCTGATCTCCTTGCGCCCATATTTTCCCTGGAAGCCAAAAATGTCAAGGTTGTTGAGAATCTCAACAGAGGATTATTTTTCGACCATACGCTGAAGTTTATGGGATGTTTAACAGTATGCTCATCCATCACCTCCCTGAGGTGAAGGCCAGTGTCTTCTTTCTTAGTTATGAAGCCCCATGTCATGGCAAACGCCAGCACAAGAACTGCAAATAACGCAATCAGGGAAAACTGCCAGTATCTGCCTGAAATATTGGAAATCGCAAGCGGAAATCCCACAAGCCCCAGCAGGCTCAGGGCAGAAACCGTTATAAGAAGCAAATAGGTCTCTCTTATGCGCCCGAAAAGCCTGAGAAGGAAACCTAGTATCGATATGACAAGAATAGACAGAGAGAAGAGGACTTTTGCATAGGTCGGGACCAACGCTGTTGAAAAGAATGAAATCGCGGAAAAAATGATGAGCGATGGAAGAGACAACAAGAGCAGGGAATAGAGTGAAAATGAAGTCAAAATAGGTGCAGAATTCACAGCATAATTTGCCATGAAATCCATGTCAGATTTCATTAATGCGTTTCTTGCCAGAAGCTGAAAAATTTCAAAATCAATTACGACCAGCACTGTAACCAGAATTACCCTGTAATCAAATGGCACAACCCTGCCGAAACCAAATGATACGAAATCAAATTCAAGAAGAAACAGGCCAAAAACCACATATGTAAATGCCATTATGAACAGCTGGGCTACGGTAATCCTGGATTTAATCAGAAATTTTGTGAAACTTGGCTTCATTTGTCACATCATCCTTCCAAGCCTTGCTTCTATTGTCTCCCCAGAATCGGTGTCCGTTTTAATTTCATCCATGGTTCCGATCCATTTGATCATGCCGGATGAAAGAATCATGATGCGATCGGTGAGGCGGGAAGCAGTTGAAACAACATGTGTAGAAACAAGCACTGTAGCTTCTGTTTTCCTAACAAGTTTCACCACAGATTCCTGCATATTCATATCAAGATAATTCAGTGGTTCATCCAGTATGAGAACTTCAGGGTTATGGACAAACACCATTGCAAGTGCTAACCTTTGTGCATTTCCCCGGGAGAGAGTATAAGCCTTTGAGAGCCTTAAGTGTGATAGATCAAAAAGATCAATCACCCTCTCAGTAGATTCAACAATGTCTTCAACTCCTCTAAGAAGTGCTGAATACTGGATATTTTCCTGCACTGAAAGAAGCCTGTACGGGGAGGCATCTTCCGGGAGATACCCCAATTTCCTCTTGATTTCCCTTTTTTCCGGGCTTGTCCCCAACACATTTACTATGCCTGATTTTGGCCTGAGAAGGCCGGTGGAAATTTTCAAAGTCGTTGATTTTCCAGCTCCGTTTGAACCTATGATTGAGATTTTATCCCCCTTTGCAAGGCTGAATGAAACGCCCTGAAGCACATCAGCGTCTCCGTATGAAAAAGACACATCATTGAATTCTACAACAGCATTCACTGATATAGAACGACCTGATTCCATAAAAACGTTCTTGAGGGGGCAAGAACGTCATTGCTTTGACTTGGATTCAATAAAAATTGATGATCCCTTATCATATACAAGTGGCGCCAGCCTTGCAGATATTCCGAAGTTTATATTCTGGAGGTCCTGTGAAATCTCCCGCATTTCTATGTCCTGCCGCACAAGAATTTTCAGGCTTTCGCTGGAATATACCACCATGGAATTATCAGGGAGATATGGAAGCATCCTGACTTCAGACGCGACTGTTTTCACAAGGTCCATCTCGATCTGCCCTGTCCCGCCGACTTCTCTCTGCAGAAGTTTGAAACCATTTGGATCTATGAGAACTTCTATTCCTGTGAAGTATCCATTCTCGGAAAGTTTGTGATATGCATCTGTAACCCCGAGAGCAATGTTGCCTGACTTTGACCAGTCAAGTCCAGGCAATCTGGTGCTCCTTCTAACCAGAGAAAGCTCCTGTTCCATTACAACCGACCTGAGCAACAGGGCCTTGAATAAGTGCATAGCCTTCTCCTTTTCCAGTTCCAGTATGCCTTCACTGGAACCCTTTTTCACTGAGAACCCGTAAGAAATATAAGGCAGTGTGTACAACTTGTCAGGATCATCCGGCACACCTACGCCATCCTGTTCCCACAGGACTGTTGCAAATGGAAGACCGATCAGGTCTCTAATGTGAATTTCCTGTTTTGCTGAAAGATCATGGCTCTCACTGTTAACTTCATGCAGCTTTTTGATCTCCACTCCAGGATCTGCACTTTTGCCAAGGAGCCCTGAAGCTTCAACCCAACCTTCCCGAATCCGGCTGAAATCGCCCGGCGCATATTCATAGAGGAGACGCATGAACTCACCGAAGTGAGTTACTTCTTCCTTAGATATGTCTTCATGAACCTTTTTGAAGGGGCCATCTGGCATAGCCCTGGACTGCTGCAGATAAAAGTTTATTGCATCAAGCTCTGCAACGAGCGCCAGCCTGATAGCCCTTGCGATTTCTTCATCGTCCAGCTTCTCTTTCCTTACCAGTTCAGAGGGGTCCTTTGAAAACATAATTTTACATGCCATTTTAATATATAACAATTGATATTATATGTGAATTCTATATTTCATGAAAGGACAGGGACTGAGAAGCGGATCATTATCCTTTCATTGTCTCGTTAAAGTTTCACTGCGTGAGAACGATTAACACCATAAAATATCCAGAAACTGTAACTTGAAACTCTCCAGGATATTATTAACTGTGAGCTGGAGATGCCCTACTTCATCTGCCTGCTGGACAGTGCAGTTTTGAGTTCGCCGGCAGATTTCACAAGGTTGTCCCTTTCCTGATCATTCTCGCACAGAGGATCGTTTAGGAACGATTCTGCCTGGTTAAGATGTTTGGAGCTCGAAACGTAATCAGATTTGTTATAGTATATGGCTGCAAGTGCAAGTTCAGCCTTCGCACCGTCCAGTATTCGTTCCGGGTTCGGATAATCCCTGTCTTCCCTGATCTTGGCCTCAAGTCTCGCTATGTCTTCATCACTGCCTCCCGCCTGGGGTTGTTCAACAGCACTCCTCACCTTGCGGTTGTAATTAGATCTTACAATGGAGTTAATAGCCATGCTCAGGACAAATATGCCCAGGATACCAAAGAAATAGTAATTAGAAGGAAAGTTCGGAACATACAGGGATGCGAGATATAGCCCCAGGTAACCCACGGCAAGGACAATCAGAGAAAGATACCTGTAAATGGAGGGCATAGGTTTCACGCTTGCAATTCGTGGATTGCTCCGGTAAAATTTTATATAACGCAGCATGGAATCTGTTTCTCTTGTTTTTGGGCACATCGGATCCTCAAGAACCTTCTGCGCGTCATCCATCATTTCCTGTGCCTTTGGAGCGTTGCCTGCCTGATTGTAAAGCTGAACAAGCTGTAGCTCCATCTTGGCTATTAATGCACACTTCGACCCATCTGATGATGTCATTTTTGTGTTTTCCAGTCTGTACTCCAGCTGTTGAATCTTCTGATCTATGCTTGCCAAATTGAATTGCCCCGCATTAATTTTCCACAAGAGTAAGTGGTGTAAAGGTATATGTCATTCCTCATTGAAATATATTGTTTATCCACAGCATAATGTCACCGGACTGAAAAATTGATCGATTGATGGTTGTTCTTCCCTGCCCCAACCGCCTGGATTTTATGATTCGTGCAGGTACGATGCCACTTTGTCAGAAATTCACAAATGCCTTTTGCATAATTAAAGACTTGATTAGATGGATAGTGATTTGAAGCTATGCAGAGTCTCACTGTTGATATTGCTGCAAGAAAAATTCAGGACCCCGCGTAGAACTGCAAATCAGTGCCTCAATGCTTGCAAGGATTAATAAGACAATGCAATGGAGCAGCCATGGTAATCCTGGGCAAGTAACATTTAGACAAACTACATATTCTTTCCTTGGAAATGACCGGATGCCGAGAATCATTTTGTGGTTAAATTGGCCTGGCAACGCCCATCAGCATCATTCAATTGAAGATTTCAGGTATACTACCATGCAGTAACTGCCGGGACCAGGGAACCTTATAAATGGAAGCCGCTGAAAGGAAGGTTTCACCAGCAGTCAAACCATGTAGCAAAAAAATCAGATACAAATGATGCTGTCAAGCCCTGCTCAGGGCTAACCAGCTGCATAATATCAGCAGGTTAGATTATTATAGCTTTTTGGGTATTGAGTATTATGGATTCAAAACGAAAACGGATTGTAATTCTCGGCGGTGGTTTTGCCGGTTTGAGATTTCTTTACAATGTGAACAGGGACCTCAGAGATCTGATTGATATAACTCTAATTGATGAGCGCTCAACAAGTCTTGAAAAACCATCCCTTCCAGAAGTTGCACTTTCAGGAAAGGATGTATCTCTCGTTCAGATAAATTTCGAAAGCATAATCAAAGGTGAGAACCTTCATTTTCTGAATCAAAGTGCGATGGATATCGATGCGGAAAATAACAGGGTGACCATGAGGGACGGTTCAACAATCGACTACGATTACCTTGTCATAGCAACTGGCGCAGTGAAGGATTACGATGCCGTGAAGGGATACAGGAATCATGGATATTCGGTCTGCGATGATGTGGAGGCACCTAAGCTCTGGGGGGCTTTAAAAAAATTCAAAGGGGGAAATGTTGTAATAGGGTCTGCTAAAACAGAATGGGACCCTGAAACAACTGACATACGCCTTGCCGCACCATGCGAGGGGCCTATTGGCGAGATCATGTTCATGATTGACTATTATCTCAGGCAGCACGGGCTGAGGGAGAAATCCACAATAAATGTTTTCTCACCGGGTGAAATTTTCTTTGAAGATGTTGGAGAAAACGTTCAGTCCCGGATCAGCCCGCTCATAAAGAGCCATGAAATCAATGTGTTCACAGAAAAGATTCTGGTAGAGATCACTGAAAAAGGCGTGAAATTTGAAGATGGGACTTTTATGGATTCAGACCTCTCAATAATAATCCCCCCATATTCCGGCACGGATATTATCAAAAGGTCAAAGCTTGGCGACAGATATGGTTTCATTCGAACTAATGATGAAATGAGGGTCCCTGGATTCAGCAACATTTTTGTGGTGGGAGATACAAATTCCAATTCAATGCCGAAACTCGGCCATATTGCAACAATGCAGGCAGATGTAGCGGCATCATCACTTGCCAAGGAGCTTACGGGCAGTGGTTACGTAAGAGAGCTAAAGCCAGAAATATTCTGCATCATGAACAGAGGAGGATCGGAAGCCACTCTCATACTTTCTGATACAATTTTTGGAGGAAAAACTGATATGACCCTTGACGGGCCGGTTGCCCATACCATGAAGATTGGATTTGACAGTTACTATTATTACACTAGGGGACACATGCCCCCAGAATTTCTGCAGTCATCTCTGGAAAAATTTCTTAAATCAATGAGGTGAGGAATCAGCTTTTTTCTGGCAACTGGCCATAATTTTAGAATATGGATATTGGCTCAAGGTTATTCGGGCGTATTCGACCTGCCACAATAAGCAGGTTGAATAAGCCGGCACTGATATCAGCAATTTTAAATTATCTTTGAAACCCCCTGAATTCATGGGACTTTTTCATAATGGAGCCAGCAAAAAAAACTGGAAAAAAATTGACCGAGGATTTGTGAGGCACGCTTCTGAATAAATCTCATGCTGAACTGGAGCAGACAAACACTGAATGGATAGAAGCATTATGAATCTTGCAATTTCTCATAATAATGATCAAGATCATGCGCATGCTTTTCCGTTATTATACGGACAGTTTATTGCGCAAAATAGCAGTAAACATCAGCTTGGGCCTGTAGAAAATTAGGTATAATATGATCTGTTTGAATTGACTCTCAGTTGTCATTGCTTCACGCTTGTCGGCCATTCCTTCACATTATTGGTTTCCCAGTGGTTTCAGGAGCCAGGATCAGCGTAACTGTCAGCCCGATGAATTCAAATAAAGCAAAGAAAACCAGCCCATATTTCAAACTCAGATTGCTCAGGAGAATAGGAAAGGCAAAAACGCCCAGAATGGCACCAATCCTGGATGCAGCTGTTGAAATCCCCATGGCAGTAGCCCTTATTCGTGTTGGGAATATTTCAACAGGATAGAGGAACGTTATGTTGGTTGGCCCTATATTATGGAAGAAATGCATCATTGCAAACGCCATGAAAACATATGCAAAGGGAAGGGCTGATCGCAGTGATATGAATGCAAATGCCAGGAGGGAAATGCCCGCCATGGCAAAACCGAGGCTCTCAAGGCTCTTTCGCCCAACTCTGTCTATTGAGTAAAGACAGAGGAGAGTGCCTGCAATTACAGGTATCTCTTCAAGCATTGTGGCCAGTATTGTGCCAGTATATGTACCTCCTGCCGACACAAACAGGGAAGGTGTATAGTTCCATACGCCATAGCTTGAAACATCATATGCGAACCAGGCTATGGATGTGAACATGATGAGCGGAACATATTTGCGAAGTTCACGAAATGATGTTTTACCTTTCTGTACTTCCGGGACAGTTACCCTTTCATATCCAGATTCGTGGGCCATGCCACTGACAATGACCTCTGCAGAAGCTGCATCACCGGATTTGACCAGCCAGTATGGGCTTTCCGGCATGGAGCGGCGCAGGGTCACTACAATCAGTGGAATTGCGGCAGCGGTTATGTACATCAGCCTCCATGCTAGATGGCCGGAAAAAATGACAAGTGGTATAGAAACTGCATAGAAGGCAATAGAGCCGAGAGTCCACGAGAATATGTTAAATATCAGATATCTACCCCTGCTTTTCCTTGGCGAGAATTCCGCCTGGATCGAGGAACTTATTGGATAGTCCGCACCTATGCCAACTCCGGCCAGAAGCTGAAAAATGAAAAAAACTGTTAGATCTCCTGAGAAGCCAGTAAGTGCCAGGAAGAGAGCCGTGAGAATCAGATCGTAGGTATAGATCCTTTTTCGCCCAACGGCATCCGATATCCTTCCAAATACTATTGCCCCTGCAAACATGCCTATGTAGATGGATGATGCAGCAAAGGAGACGTAAATGGCCCTGTTTAGAAAGCTGCTGCCAAGAAATAGATAAGCACTGGAGAAGATGGAGAGGGCATAACCATCCATGAATACGCCCATGGATGAGAGGATTGTGATCACCTCAAGTTTTCTCGTTCTGCCAATCTGATCGAAAGCAACTGTTTCCAATATAAACAGATTAATTTACAGTATTTGCATTTTGCTGGAGGTTCCTTGAAGCGCGATCTATTTAAGGGCAAAGCTATGCTGTTTCAATGCCCTTATTTGTTGCCATTCTCGCACTTGCTGTGGTACTTGCGGGATTACACATGCTTGCCCCGGATCACTGGATTCCACTTACGGTGATTTCCACAAGGCTAAGATTCTCACGCAGAAGAACTTATGCAATGTCTGCGTTTCTTGGAATACTTCATGCAGGTACTTCGGCGACGCTCGCCCTGATTGCCCTCTTCATAGGCACCATCGTTGCAGGGAAATATGAAGATTATCTGAATTATGGGGCAATTATTCTTCTGGTTATTGTGGGCCTTTATTTCATTGCCACAGGATATTCTGAACGGGATGCAAATGACGATATATCTGGTGCCTCCATCAGCACTGTGCTCAGCATAAGTATATTCCCTGATTTTGCCCTATTGCCAATTATACTTGCAGGAGCCTCGCTCTCTCCCGTTGATCTGGGCGCTGTCATAGCTGCATTCGCCCTGGCAAGCGCATTATCTCTAACAATTGTGGTATACGGAACCATGAAAAGTTTCGCAAAGGGGCTTGAAAAAATCCCACCTAGGTACATAGATTACATCATGGGGGCAATACTTCTGGCAACAGCTGCTTTTGTTGTTCTTGTTGATTTCCTGTGAATGTGCCGTAGAGGAACAATTCATCAGATTATTTCAACTTCGAAGGGCTCCAGGAATCCCATGCTGAATGCCCGGCCAAAGAAGAGATCAAGCGATTTCCTGCCCTGTTCACCAAAGTCGACGGAAAGCGGGTTCACATACATCCTGATGAATTTTCTCTCGAGTTCCATGTCTGGATACCTGGCATATTTCAGGGAGTAGCGGACTGCATCGTCCTCATGCTGGAATCCATACTTAATTGATGCATCGAAGTCAGCCATGTATTTTTTTGCGTTTTCGTCTGATACAGCCTTCCTTATGGCATTGAAACCCAGCGGAACTGGCAGGCTGCCAGCGTATTTCTTCCATTCTTCGTAAAGGTCCATCACTTCAATAAGGCCTTTCTCCCTGAAGGTCAGCTGCTCATCATGAATCAGGACTCCTGCATCAGCCTTTCCTGACAGTACTGCCTCAGGAATGAGGTCAAATCTCATCTGCCTGAAACGCCTGGGCTCAGGTGCGAACATCCTGTATAGCAAAAAGGATGAAGTAAATTCTCCAGGCACTGCAACCACTGATTTAGAAAGGTCAACTTCCTTCCTGGCTATAACTTTAGGGCCATAGGCCAGACCGAAGCTGGCCCCAGAGGATGTCAGCTTGTACCTGTCATGGAAACGGGCATAGCCTCCAGCAGATATTGCTGTTACATCATACAGTTCTTTTGGCGCTTCGACATTAAGTGTCTCTATATCCTTAACTGTCTGCTGGTATTCAAATGCGCATGGTATCTTTTTTTCGAACATACCATAGAACATGAAAGAATCATCAGGGTCAGGCGTATGTGCAATTCTGAATTTCATGGGAAGTAATCACAGGATGTAACATAGTTTTTTCCAGAAACAATATTAACAATATTACTAATGAATCTGATTATGTATGTAAATTAATTAAATAAATGTAAAATTTGTAAGTAATTTCAATTGAACAGTCAAGTTATATAGCTGGCAGGAATCACATAATCTCCCAGGGAGTTTTATGGAAAGGATTCTTATTGCTTTCGGAGGAAACGCACTTCTCAGGAGCGGTGATGATTCCTCTTATGATATGCAGTTAAGGCGGGCTACAGAGGCTATGGAAAAAATATGGAAAGTTGTTCTGAACAACGAAGTGATTATAACACATGGAAACGGCCCGCAGGTTGGCAATATACTGCTTCAGAATGAGCATTCCAAGGATATTACGCAACCAATGCCGCTTCATGCCTGCGGCTCAATGTCGCAGGGGCTTATTGGAGAGATGCTCATAACAGCCTATGAAGGGATGAAGTCAAAGTACGGAATTTCAAAGGATGCAGCCGTAATTTTTACCCGGACTGTTGTTGATGAGAATGACCAGGCTTTTCATAACCCAAGCAAACCCATAGGCCCATATTACAACAGTGATGATGCAGCGAAGCACAGTGCGGAAAGCGGATGGATAATGAAGGAAGAACCTGGGAAGGGGTTCAGAAGGATTGTACCGTCGCCGTACCCTGTTGATATCGCTGAAAGATCAGCCATATTCTCAATGCTGGCTAATGGATATCTGCCCATATGTGTTGGCGGTGGCGGCATTCCCGTCATAAAAACCACATCCGGTTACAGGGGAGTGGATGCCGTCATAGACAAGGACCTTGCATCCTCACTGATGGCAAACATCCTTGAAGCCCATAAATTCGTCATACTTACGGATGTTGACGGGGTGTACCTCAGATACGGGAAGCCCGATCAGGAAAGGCTCACAAGGATTAGCGCAAGCGATCTGAGGCAGATTTATAACAGTGGCAGTTTTCCCGGGGGCAGCATAGGGCCAAAGGTGAGGGCTGCCATCGAGTTTGTTGAGCGGAATCATGGAATTTCCATAATCGGATCGCTGGACAATGCCTCGGATGTAATAGCAGGAAAATCAGGCACTGTTGTCTACTGAACTACCTCTTTCTCTGGCAGCCTGAATTTACCTGACCTGAGCACCAGCTTCCCGGCTGTGACAAAATCATCCAGGACCTTTTTCAGATGCTTTTGAGGAAGCGCAAGCTCAAAGTTCTCCTGGAGAAGCTCTGCCACCTGTTCCAGTGATGATTCTCTCTTGAGTACCCTGGAGAGAAGGTTATCAACGTCTTCGTAAACATTCCATGGGAAAATGAACCATGCCCAGTTCTTTTCCGTAACTTCCTCCCCGTAATAATCCGGGATAAAGCTGGACCTTGTTATGTGCAGCATAGTAGCGGTTTTCACCTCAGCCGGATTCTGTTTCCGGACGAATTCATCTGCAAGCTTCATACTCTGACCCGTGTCAGTGATATCATCAACAATAAGAACGCGCTTTCCCTTGATATTCAGCACTCCCGGGTCCCTGAGTACTGCCTTGCCATCCTGGGTGGCTGTTATTCCCCAGTGCTCCGTTTTTATGGAGAGCAGATCCTTGATCCACAGAGAATCGGAAAGGATTCTGGCCGGAACCAGCCCACCACGTGATAATCCTATAATGAGATCTGGATTGAACGTGTTTACAATCTGCTTCCTGACTTCATCACACCATCTTTCTATGTCGTCCCATGTGACCGCCTTTGCCCTGAACTCCATTCTTAACCTACTTGATATCATCTGCTTAGCTTAAAATTTCCCCACGGTGTATGCCACCGCGGGGTATTGCGTCGCTGCAGTTACGCTGGAATCCTGGCCTTCCCTGCTGTTCGTGTGGATTCGCCGTCGCCTATGGCTGCCCTTGCGGCTGCAAGTCTGGCTATGGGTATTCTAAATGGAGAAGCCGATACGTAATCAAGCCCGATTCTGCTGCAGAATGCAACGGTATCCGGATCGCCACCATGTTCTCCGCAGATTCCTATCTCAAGTTCTGGATTTGTTTCCCTGCCCTTCCTGACGGCTATTTTCATCAGCTCCCCTACTCCGGACTGATCTATTGTACTGAATGGGTCGTTTTCAAGTATCCCCTCTTCAATGTATCTTGCCAGGAATTTCCCTTCGGCATCATCCCGGCTGTACCCGAAGGTCATCTGCGTCAGATCATTCGTCCCGAATGAGAAGAAATCTGCATAGTGTGCAATCTCGTCTGCAGTAATACATGCACGGGGAATCTCAATCATGGTACCAAATTTATACCGCACACTTCCCTCTGAATCTTCGCTTTTCACAACTTTTTCAAGCCTTTCCCTAAGAACCCTTATCTCACTCCTGTGGCCCACCAGCGGTATCATAATCTCTGGAAAGATACTCTTACCCTCTGACTGAACCTGCATTGCAGCCCTTATGATTGCCCTCACCTGCATCTCATATATCTCAGGGTAACTGATACCAAGCCTGCATCCGCGGAATCCAAGCATGGGATTGAATTCCTCAAGATTTTTGATTGCTGCGTAAATCTTTTCAACGCCAGTCAGTTTCTTTCTGTCTTCGTCGCCCCCGTTTTCATTTTCAATGTGGTTCCTGAGTTCATACATCTCCTTTAGGACCTCCTCCTTGTCAGGAAGGAACTCATGAAGTGGGGGGTCCAGCAGCCTTATTATAACTGGAAAACCCTCCATTGTCCTGAAAAATTCTGTGAAATCGTGTATCTGCATGGGCAGAAGCCTGTCAAGATGGCTTATCCTTTCCTCTGTGCTCGAACTCATAATCATCTCTCTCATTATTGGAAGCCTGTCATTGCCAAGAAACATTCTCTCAGTCCTGGCAAGCCCTATACCTTCGGCGCCGAGTTTTCTGGCCTCCGTAGCCTCCTCTGGAGTATTTGCATTTGCCCTGACACCGATTTTTCTAAATCTGTCAGCCCATGATAAGATTGTGTCCATATCCCTGTTTGATCCTGGTGGCTCGGTCTCCACCCCGCCAAGGTAGAATTCGCCAGAAGTCCCATCAACCGTTATAATGTCACCTTCCCTCACCGTAATATTTCCGGATACCATCTTTCGCTCGGCAACATTTACTTTCAATGATTCCGCACCCACAACAGCCGGCTTTCCCATTGCTCTTGCAACAACAGCCGCATGGGATGTCATGCCCCCTTTCTGCGTCAGGAATCCCTTTGAAACAACCATGCCCCTAACATCATCTGCGGTAGTTTCCGGCCTTACCAGTATGAGGGGCTTCTTCTCCTTGGAAAGTTCTATGGCCCTCTCAGATGAGAAGACTGCCTGGCCTGTTGCAGCTCCGGGTGAAGCCGGAAGGCCAGTGCCCAGGAGCTTTTCCTTTCCGGTTTTCTTTACCTGGGGATGCATTAGAGAATCTAGCATTTTAGGCGTTATTCTCATGACAGCGTCTTTCTCTGTGAGCACGCCCTCAGAAACCATATCTGTAGCTATTTTCAGGGCTGCCTTGGCTGTCCGCTTTCCGGATCTGGTCTGCAGTAGATAAAAGACATCGTCTTCCACGGTGAATTCGATGTCCTGCATATCTCCGTAATGTTTCTCCAGTTTTTCTGCCGAATCCAGCAGCGCCCTGTATGCAGATGGCAGTTCCCTGGACATGTCAGATATGTGGCGCGGTGTCCTGATGCCTGACACGACATCCTCGCCCTGGGCGTTAACCAGATATTCAGCAAAAAGGGTCTTTTCACCGGAATTTGGGTCCCTGGTAAATGCTACACCTGTAGCTGACCTCGGTCCAGTGTTTCCGAACACCATGGATACTATGCTCACCGCTGTTCCCATCCATTCTCCTATGCCGTTTTCCTTGCGGTAAACCTGCGCCCTTGGAGAATTCCACGACCGGAATACTGCCTCTATAGCCTGAGCCATCTGATCCCCCACATCCTGCGGAAATGACTTGCCATGCACTTTATAAATACCACCGTAAATGTTTATAAGATCAGAAATGTCAGTTGAGTCCAGGTCGGTATCGTACTTCTTCCCACGCTGCTCCTTGAGGTTTTCCATGGCGTCTGAAAATTTACTGCTGTCTATTCCAAGGACAATCGACCCGAACATCTGCATCAGTCTTCTGTAGGAATCCAGTGCAAATCTTCTATTTCCTGAACGCTTTTCTAGGCCATTCAGTGTTTTGCTGTTCAGTCCCACGTTCAGAACGGTATCCATCATTCCCGGCATGCTAACCGGGGCACCGGACCTGACCGAAACAAGCAGAGGGTTCTCTGGATCTCCAAATCTGCGCCCTGACTGTTTTTCAACATGCTTTAGTGCTGTCCACACCTGATCCATCATGCCCGGCGGAAATTCTCCCATTTTAAGATATTCCCTGCATGCTTCCGTGGTGATTGTGAAACCTGGAGGAACATTCAGTCCAATTCGGGTCATCTCTGCAAGCCCCGCACCCTTTCCGCCCAGCAGATCAACCATTTCTTTGCTTCCTTCCTGGAACAGATAAACATATTTTCTGTCTTTATTCACAATTGTTCATCCTGAAGCATAAATAACTTTTTGTTTGCATTTAGATGGGCATCGCTCAAAATGATTAATATCGCGCTGTTGATATTTTTTAATCGGCTCTGACTTCAAAGATTTGTCAAATCCCTGCGAAATTATTAAATAATATGCTGGCAATGTATTAGGAATAATTCCAGGAAATCCGTACAGGTATGGACACGTTATGATTTTGCTGCGGGTACGGTAATATTATGCTGGCGCGTGGTTCAAGGTTTTTTCCATCACCGAATTAACATTCATTATTCGTAAATGGGCGCGGATATGCAGAAACCGGATGCCCAAAATAGTTTAATAGGTTGTTTAATATATTCATCAATGAGCGGGCTTGATATATTTCTGATAATAATAGTGCTTATTATCCTGATAATACTGCTTTCCGGCCTCCATATCCTGAAGGAGTGGGAGAGAGGCGCTGTGTTTACTCTTGGAAGGTTCTCTATGCTTAAGGGACCTGGAGTGATATATGTATGGCCAATTGTAAGCAAGGTAAACCCAATACTTTCAACCAGGATTCAGGTAGTTTCATTCAAGACTGAGAGCACATTCACGAAGGATAATGTTCCAATAAATGTGGATGCAGTCATGTATTTCCAGATTGTGGATCCGCAGAAGGCCGTCCTAAATGTTGATAATTTTGCCGCTGCAACTAATTATTCCGCACAGACAACTCTCAGGGAAGTTCTGGGAAAAAGCTCATTTGACGAGGTTCTTTCGGAGAGGGAAAAAATAGGGGAATCGGCCAGGCAGATAATAGACGAAAAAACCGAGAATTGGGGAATCAAGGTTTCATCCGTGGAAATAAGGGATGTTGTAGTGCCGCAGAATCTTCAGGAGGCAATGTCCAGACAGGCATCCGCAGAGAGGGAGAGAAGATCAAGAGTAACACTTGCCCTTGCAGAGGTTGAGGCGGCCCAGAAGATGGTGGAGGCAGCCAACCAGTATACAAATAATCCAACTGCGTTTCAGCTGAGGTGGATGAACATACTGTATGAGATCGGGCTTGAGGGCAAGGGAACACTCATGATGATACCTGCAAATACTCCACCGGTGGGGACATTCAATGCCATGTCTATCCTTGGATTGAACGATCAGGTCAAGGCAAATATCAGCAAGGGGAATTCTTCCCAGTAATATAGATCTTTGCGATATTAAGAAGTTCAGGGGGACTGAAATCATCAACCCTTTTTCTCCCAATATCTTCCGGAAGGCCATCAAGGATGGTGGATAATTTCTTTCTTCTCTTTGAGAATATATCCTTGAAGACCAAGTCTGCTTTTTTCAGCTCCTCCAGGTCTGCACCAGGCCTGGGTGTCAGGCGAATTATTCTGGAATTTACCTTAGGGGCTGGCGTAAAGCAGGTACGGGGAACATTTCTTACAGCCTTGATAGCATACCTCAGCTGCGCATTCACGCTTATGCGGGAATAAGATTTATTACCAGGCCCCGCAAGCAGTCTCTGTGCGAATTCTTCCTGAAACATAAGTATGGCAGCTTTGAACCTGAATGAATCCAGGTGGAACAGTATTGATGACGATATCTGATATGGAACATTGCCCATGATTCCATCGTATTCCCCTGGTGGAAATTCAAGAATGTCTCCCTTTAGCACTTCAAGCATACCCTTATGAATATCATCGCTAAATTTTTTGACCAGGTCATCAACAAACCGGTGGTCGCTCTCAACAGCGATTACCCTGTATCCATAATTCAAGAGCATCCCTGTTACTATTCCACCGCCAGGCCCTATCTCCAAAATGTGACTTCCCGTAGGCAAATCGAGAGACCTCACTTCCAGGGAGGCGATGTTTGAGTCTGAAAGAAATACCTGGCCATAACGCCTTGTGTATCTGCGCTCCTGATTCACGTTATCTTGCCACAAATAGCTTGTGTTTTTCGTATCTTTCCTGCAGCTCCTGGACTATTCTGTTTGCAACCATTTTCTGTGGATTATGGACCGTCTTGACCCTTTCAGCAAGGTCCTGGAAATTGACGAACGGCTTCTTTTTCCTTTCCTCGATTATTGTCCACATGGTTTTGTTGCCAAGGCCAGGGAGAAGCTCCAGCGAATGCATTCTTGCATTTATTGATTCCGCTTCATTGAAAAATTTGATGAATTCCTGTTCCCTTCTGTTGACAATGCCTTCCAGAACGAATGGGAGTTCATTCTGGGCTGCGCTTGTGAGATCTGCATAAGATATTCGGCGTTTAACTGAAAGTACCCTGTCCCTGAGTTTTGGCTCCTTGCCTATGTAGATACGATCCCCTATAGTTATGACCGCGTTTTCCTTTGGTATAATTTCAAGCAGCTTGAACTCAGTTTCCCCCACTGCAAGAACCAGAGGGGTCTTGTGGTAACCCTTGTCCTCCGATCTGCCTTGGGGCAGGTAGTCTATGACATAGGCGTATTCTTCCAAAAATAATAACCTCCAGTTTAATCGTCACTGAAATAGCTAATGAGGTTATTTAAGTCTTGCTCAGATAAAATAACGCTGTAGCCTGAAAGTATGCTTACCGCCTCTTCCTTGGTCTTTGGGCGGAGATCTACAAGCTTTACGGCCGTCTTCTCGGAAAGTTTAAAGGTTTTCATCAGTTCTGCAATGTCTTTCTGAGCATCCTTGGCTTTTACCTTCAGGAACGCCTCACAGTATGCCAGATTGTCTGCTTCAGGGGGAGTATGTTCCCTGGATTTTGAAAGTATGTCATATGCCTCAGAAACTGGTACGTACTTGCTTTTCATTTAGTTCCCACTAATTCTCTTGAGATGAACGGGACCAGCCAGTATCTGCTTATGAACACCGCCAATCTTTACAGTGACAAGGTAGCATCC
>JAJZAW010000116.1 GCA_021799185.1 Thermoplasmata archaeon | reverse complement strand
AAAATTTTTATCAATATTTTTATAAGTTATGTGGTTCTTAAGAGTGAATTCGATGATAGAACTAAATGCAAAGGCTAAGCTGCCAACCATGGCAGGCATGTTTGACATCTACACCTTCAACTCTGAGGACAAGAAAGAGCACGCAGTCCTGGTGCGTGGCAATGTGATGAACCGCCAGGATATACCGGTAAGAATACATTCTGAATGCCTGACTGGTGACGTTCTTGGGTCAAGGAGATGCGACTGTAGGGATCAGCTTATTCGATCACTTGTATACCTTGGCAGGGTCGATGCCGGGATGCTTATATACCTGAGGCAGGAAGGAAGGGGCATCGGGCTTCTCAACAAGATCAAGGCGTACAGCCTTCAGGATGACGGTTATGACACAGTGGAAGCCAATCTTATGCTGGGGCTCCCAGTGGACAAGAGAGATTACTCATTTGCCGTGGATGTCCTGAAATATTTCCGTATCAACACCATAAAGCTGATGACCAACAATCCTGCCAAGATGGATTTCCTTACGCACAATGGCATAACAATAACAGAGAGAATACCCATAAAGAGCGAACCCACTCCCTATGATGAATTCTACCTGACAACTAAGAAGGTGAGGATGGGGCACCAGCTGTAAAAACTGATCAACAAATATTGCTGTATTCCAGATACTGGTCCGGTTGTACCCTGCAAACCATATATTCAACTTATGTTCTGCACGGTCAGACTGAAAAGCTTTCAGGCGGTGCATTTTTCCGCCGAATACTGCTGGTCTTGTTTAAATACAGTTTTGGGATAACTTCATCATGATTGTTAGGGCCATTGTGACAGACGCTCCAAGGGGTGGAGTGAAATTAGATTCAATGGATATGGATTTTCACGATTTCCCCGTGGTCCTTAAGCCGGTGCTCACAGGAATATGTGGAACTGACAGGGGGATAGTAAATGGATCACTGCCATTTGCGTATAACCCGCATGGCGAGAACAGGCTCATACTGGGCCATGAGAGCCTCAGCGTGGTGGTATCAGCTGAACCGAACAGTTACAACATAAAAGCTGGCGACATGGTTGTTCCCATGGTCAGGAGGCCTGGAAAATGCCTGAACTGCCTTGTTGGCAGATCAGACAACTGCTCCGATGGCCAGAAACATGAGGCCGGGGTTACCGGCCTCCATGGCTTCATGCGTGACAGGTTCGGAGATTTTCCGGAATATCTAATCAAGGTTCCCGGGAACAGAAAGGATGACATGGCAGTTCTCACAGAGCCAGTGAAGAATGTGGAAAAGGTTTTTGAAGTCCTGGATATAATATCCAGAAGGTCAATATTCACGGATTCCGCTGGAGCATACCATGGGAAGAGAGCAGTTATAATAGGAACCGGAAGCGAGGCATTCCTATTCGCACTGAAGTCAATGGACTGGGGTTTCAGCACGGGCATAACAAACAGGCACCCCCTTGACGAAATCAAAGGTAAACTTGCAGAGGATACGGGGATGGATTTCTACGATTATTCACATGCCGGCATCAGGGAGAATAACGGCATTGACCTGCTTATAGACACCAGCGGTGATCCCGGAACTGTGCTGCGATTTATTGGACGGATGAACAATAACGGGATTGTTGTACTCTTCGGTACAAACGGAAAAGCACAGCCAGCACCGGTGGATGGCGATCTTCTGGGAAGCATAGTGGAGAAGAATCTCAGCATCATAGGTTCTGTTGATGGTGCAAGAATACACTATGAGCGCGCCATCCAGGATATATATAAGTGGAAAGCGCAGTTCGGTAAAACCATTGAAATGATCATAACAGGCCGAGTTGGCCCTGAAGATACAGGAATATTTCTGAAGAAACCGGCTGACGAAATAAAGACCGTAATTTCTTGGGGGGAATGAAATGCCAGCCGCCATTTACGAAGGCAGAACCATATCGGATAGGATAGCAGAATCCATAAGGAATGAGATTGAAAAGCGCGGGAATCCTCCGAGGCTTTCTGTCATAAGAATCGGAAAGGATGCGGCTTCTGCATCATACTTCAGGGCCAAGATCAGAAAGGGCCGCGATCTGGGTGTGGAAGTTGATGCACATTCTCTGCCCCCCGAAACAGGCGCAGATGAAGCCGCAAACCTGATGGATTCTTTATCTGCTGACCCTGAGGTGGACGGAATAATACTTGAGAACCAGGTCCCTGAACATCTCAGTTATGTGGAACTGGCAAACAGGATACCTTACTGGAAGGATGTTGATGGGGCAACATTTGCAAGCCTTGGCCGGCTAATGTCCGGCGAGCCATGCCTGGCTCCTGCAACTCCACTGGCAGTTATGGAATTCATGAAGGAGATGCAGATCCCACAGGGATCATCGGTCGCAATAATAAACAGGACAATAACCGTAGGGAAACCACTTTCAATGCTAATGCTCTCATCCAATTACACTCCATTTATCCTGCACAGCCGATCACTTAGAATCCGTGAGATTACCAGATCGTGCGATGTTATAGTTGTTGCCGCAGGGCATCCAGGATTCCTCACTCCCGAATATGCCACAGGCAGAACATCAGTCATAGATGTTGGTATTAATTCAAAGGATGGGCAGATCACGGGGGATGCTGACATGGAAAAGCTAGCGCCTCTTGTCAGGGCAATAACACCCGTTCCAGGTGGAGTCGGTGCCGTAACTTCCACAATGGTATTCTCAAATCTTATGGCTGCCATAAAACTGAAGCCACAAAAGTGAATGCGAATTCTTCGATTTCACCGGACACTGTAAATATTTATTTATTCACCACCCATAAAGATGGGAATGTACAGTTTTAAGCCTCAAGAGCAGGCGACTCTGATCACAGGTTTTCTGCGGGATCAGCTTTCAGGCCATAAAGCGGTCATTGGCGTCAGCGGTGGAGTGGACAGTGCACTTGTGCTTGCCCTTCTTTCACGTTCCATGCCTGCTGAAAGGATCGTGGCAGTTCATCTTCCGGAAACTGGAAAAGAGGGCACAGATTATAAGGATGTCATGGAGATCTCCAAGACAACAGGCGTCCACGTCGAAGTGATCCCCATGGGGGGAATTGCTGACTCCTTTTACAGGACTCTGGGAGTAAGTGACAGCAGGGCAGCTGGAAACATCAAGTCCCGAATACGCATGACAATACTGTATTATCTCGCGAATATCAATGATGGCCTGGTTGTTGGAACAACAAACAGGACGGAGTACATAACCGGATATTACACAAAATATGGAGATGGGGCATGTGACCTGGAGCCCATCATGCACCTTCTGAAGTTCCAGGTCAGGGAACTGGCTAAATTCCTGGGTGTACCAGAAAGCATAATAATCAAGAAGCCAAGTGCCGGTCTATGGGAAAATCAGACTGATGAGGCAGAGATCGGCATGAGCTACAGGGAAATGGATGATTCCATAACCAGGATATTTGACCGGAAGGAACCTGTTTCAGGGGAAAATGACAGGAGGATAATGGAAATGTATGACAGAAGCGCGCACAAGAGGAGGATGCCGGCATCGTTGCTGAGCTGAGAGGTACTGATGATATCGGCGTTCGAGGCACAGTATTACCAGATAAGTCTTATACTGATACTTGCAGCGTTCGCCATACCCATATCACGGAAAATAGCAATTGCAGATATACCAATACTCATAATTCTCGGGATAATATTTGGGCCTGTTCTTGAAATCATTGACCACACATTCGCGTCCAATTTTCTGACGCAGTTTGGGGAGATAGGGATAGGGCTTCTGGGCATAATGATAATCCTGTATTATGAAAGCCACCATATGAATTTCAGAATCATAAGGAGGCACTTTTTCAAGATAGCGTCCCTGGACACCCTGGGAGTCATAATAACAGCACTCGTGGCCGGATCAATATTCTCATTAATTTTCAGGGCTCCGTTCTCAATAGGCTTCCTTTTCGGGGCAATCATTTCACCCACAGATCCTGCAACCCTCATTCCACTTTTTAAAAGAATCAACATAAAGGATGATATCTCAGGAACTCTGGTAGGCGAAAGCCTGTTCAACGATCCCATCGGCATAATTCTTGTTTCAGTCGCAATACTCCTTATTGCGCCTAACTCAACCTATATTTCCTCATTCTCTGGCATCGTAACAAGGCTGGGTTTTGCCTTTGGCTCGGTGGTATATTTCATCATACAGATAGCAATCCCGGCACTCATAGGCATATTCGTAGGCTTTACAGTCATTATAATGAACAGGTTCCTGAACTTTGAGAACCTCATAGTGGGTCTTCTGCTGGGCATAGTCATACTGGAATTCACCATAATGGAAGCCGTTGGAATCACTCCTTTCCCTGCAATTATCGCAACCGGGGCAATAGTGGGCAACTTCTCTGACAAGAGCATATTCTGGAGCAGGGAGGAGAGTTTCCAGGAGAATCTGTCCTTCCTGGCACAGGCTGTAATATTCCTCAGCCTTGGAAGCATGCTCACTAGACTTGAGATCGAACAGTATGCCCTGATCGGCATTGCAATGGCACTTCTGGTCATTTTTGTTGCGCGCCCCCTGGCGGTTTTCGGTTCACTGTCATTCTTTCCAAGAAAACGCAGCAGATCTGCTGTAGACCCAAAGACAATGGGTTTTTACTCACTGGTGGGACCCAGGGGTGTGGTATCAGTTGTGATGTCAACTGTACCCTACACCATAGGCGTTACAACGGGAAATGTGCTCCTTCTTCACTATGGAACAATAATTGC
>JAJZAW010000115.1 GCA_021799185.1 Thermoplasmata archaeon | reverse complement strand
CTGGTACGTACTTGCTTTTCATTTAGTTACCACTAATTCTCTTGAGATGAACGGGTCCAGCCAGTATCTGCTTATGAACACCGCCAATCTTTACAGTGACAAGGTAGCATCCGCCCTGCTTGCCCGTGACACGACCAGTAAGACCCTGAAAACCGTGATATGGCATCCCTGCGTGAATGGATGGTTCAATATTGATAGCTGCAAGGTCTCCTTCCTTGAACTCCTGTAGGAAACGTGTTACAGCAGGGAGTCCCCTTTCATTGTATCTTTTTGTCATTTTGCTTCTGGAGCCCGCTCTGGAACCATGTGACATCTTAACCATTAATTCACCTTACCTGTATATCCAGATCACATCCAGAGACTGAACCTTCAACTGGGATCCATATTCACTTGAAAGGCTTGGATTTGTGCGCCCTTCGTCGCCGTGAATCAGTTCCTTTATGTAAGTGCCCGCTTCAGCTCTTACAACACAGATAGCCGTATTGCCGGAAATCTGTTCCAGAACCATTTCCCTGATGTTCCTTCTCCTGATCAGATCTGATCTTCTGCTGGATACCCTTAATGGTGTCCTTTGATAAATATCTTTTCCAGACAGTTGTGATATAGCCTGCCCAAATTTCTGAGGGTCCAGCTGACCGTCACAGGTAATGGTTACCCTGTATGATTTGTCATGATTTGCCCCCTTGATCTTCACCACAGTTTCACGGGATGTAAAGTTAAGATCGTCTACAGAAATGTCTCCTGATCTGTTAATTTCTTCTTGAACAGCCTTGAGATTTATTGATCTTATTTTGGGATTCTGTGCCTCCAGAACAAATTCCCTCCCGTTCCCCTGCATCCTGACATCCACATCCTCGCGTCCTGAACCGTGAAGAAAATAGTTTTCACACTGCGAATGCTTCGATATAACATCGCCAATGATCTGTTCCACGGAGACTCCATTATTGCCCTGGTGTATCCATCGTGTCTGGGGGATGCCGCGCCTGTTTTTCCTGTAAATCCCATATATGTAAAGGCTTCTGATTTCCAGCTTTACCTGGTAGTACTCAAGATCAAAGTGAAACGTCATGTCAGGAAATGCTTTATCTACCGATTTCCCTGTGAGATCAGATAGGGCTTTGCCTGCCTCCCTGTTGAACTCCTTCCTAATGGATTCTCCACGGTTTCCCAACAAGCCCTGAATAAAAGTTTCTTCATCAGAAACATCCTTGGGAAACGTGCTTCCAACCAGAAATGTGTTGAATTCATACCCGGAAGATTTCGTAAGCGCTAAATCAGTAAAATCCCCCATGCGCATGAATACAGATCTGCAAATTGAACAGTGTTCCTCCCCTACAATAGAGATATTGTTTTCAGAAAGAACTGGTGCTGATTCAGAAAGATGAATCCTGCCACGCTCAACATTGGATAATCCATGCCCGATTGCGGCATATGCCCTCCCAAGGCATCTTATGCATATGGAAAAATGCTGGTCCCCGGAGAAACCTTGCATAATATTATCTTGCCAGTATGACTTTTTCTATGCTTGGTCTTTCCTTGATAAAAACCCTTGAACCGCATTCACATTCAATCTCTGCAGTGCCAAAGGATTTTTCAAGCGGCCTTCCACACCTTATACACTTATACATTCTGTGTTTCCTCCGACGCAACCACTGGTGTTCTGAGCTCGGGAAGATAAGAACCGCCAGCGAATTTATAGCCACAGTGCCTGCATTCCCAAATGCCTGCAGCCAGCCTCTTAACTTTCTTCTTCTTGCAGGAAGGACATGCATAAAAGGCTATTTTCTGCTTGTAAATCTCATTCCAGGTTTTCCTGACAGTTACTCCATATCGTGGGCCGAAACGCCCTGCAGCACCTACCTTTATCGTTCTTTTTGACATTAACATCACTTGAAATATTTTTCCCTGATCTGTCGACCGATATCACTTGATAACTTTATAGCTTTTCTTATCTCATCCAGGGTGAAATATCCTGTATCTCCTTTCTGCATTGCCCTTATGTGCTCATCGGCAGTTGTTGTAACAGTGATGCGCGCCGTCGATAGCTGCTCTTCCTCAAGATCTGGGTCTGCAACAATTTCATCCCCTATCTTTACCATAGTTACCGAAACTGGGAGGTTCCTGACAGGAAGTGCAAAATCCTTCCCGCCTTCGGTTGATCCGGGAACTACTGCTGTTCTTAAAGCGGAAGCAACTGCCAGTGTGCATGCATCTATGAGATTTCCGTCGAAATCGATCACATCAATATCAGCAAATACTATCCAGACTTTCTTGGCTGGTTCAATCACAAGGGCTTCAAGATCAATCATCTTGCTTTCCCTTATGCCTCTGTCAACAACCCTGGCTATCTCTATTGAACCTTCATTTGGGGGCCCGGCTTCAAATGTCGGAAAAGCCATTGGAAGCAATTCTACATTTGTGGTCAGAACGCCCTGATTCGGTGTGTCAGGGAATGGCTCCCCTGATTCAATCTTAATTCCTGCAACCACCTTAGTTCTGCCAAGCTTGACGTAAGCAGAGCCCGCAGATCTTGGAACATAATTTGTTGTTATTGATATCTCCCTGAAACTATCAGGTGATCGCCCATCCCCTCTCCTTCCCTCTTTCAGTTTCTTCAGTATGTAATTTCTCTTAATTTCCGAAAGTACTCCGGCTTCATCCTTAGGCATTACTCACCACTCCTCTCAAGGGCTAGTGCCCTGTATTTTCCAGCTAGAGCTTCTCTCTGGATCTCATATATCCTCTTTGTGGCGTCCATAATGAGCGCAGTAGCCTGTTCAAACTCCTCCTGACTCATATCGCCGTCCATCTGCATAAGGACTATTTTCCCTGATTTTGCAAGTATTCCCATTGGAAGATCGGCCTGGCCGAAATTATCTTCTTCCTTTCCGAGATCAAGCACTATCTTTCCATCCACCTTTCCAGCAGCGCATCCCACCACCATATCCCTCATGGGAATCCCGGCTGCTGCAAGAGCGACTGAACTCGCGGTGAGACCGGCTATTCTGGTTCCAGCGTCGGCCTGCAGTACTTCGATGAAAACGTCAATCTGGGCTCTGGGAAACTGCTCCACCATTACTGCAGCAGAAAGCGCCTCTGAAATGACCTTTGATATTTCAACAGATCTCCGATCCGGGCCCGGCCTTTTTCTCTCGTCTACAGAGAATGCAGACATGTTGTACCTTGCCTTAACTACCGCCTTTTCGATATCCTGCGTATGTTTCGGATAAGCTTCCCTTGGACCATACACCGCCACAAGTATCTTGTTGCCTCCCCACTCAATGAATGCTGATCCGTCAGCCCTCTCAAGCACATCGGTTTCAATCTTCAATGGCCTGAGTTCTGTTGGGGATCGCCCATCGATCCTAAGACCGTTTTCGTCAATCAATTTAATATCAGACGCTGTTCCCATTTTTTCCACCCTTTATTTCCTCAAGATATTTCTGCATTCTGTCCGTCAATCCTGTGGTATGCGCTTCCCTCTCTACCACCTTTATTGCCTCTATGGCGGCCATTACATTTTCAGGCTCTCCATCAACCCATATCAGCCCATTCTGACCAACAACTATTCTCGTTTCTGTAGCATCCTTGATCATGTTGACCATGGAACCACCCTTCCCTATTATTCTGGGAACTTTTGGTGCCTGAATCGATGCAATGTGACCGCCCTCAAGTTTTCTCAGTCCTACATCCTTGAGTGTAATCCAGCTCTCCTTAATCTCGTTCACTGTCATGACCTTTGCGTAAACATAGTCACCGGTGCTCAGGAATTTCTTAATGCTTCCTGCGTTTGTTCTCCATGGCGTATCGTTCATGTGCAGCAGTGTGTAATATGGTGAGTTTATGTCCACAGTCCACATGGAAGGACCAACCTCTATTATCTTCCCGATTACCTTGTCGCCCCTTCTTGGAAAATAAGGGCCAGAAAATGGGACAATATCAACAAATTGCTCACTCTTCTGCACAATACCAAAATACTGGGAGCAGTATAACTGATCTCCGCACTTGTATACACCATTTCTTGGTTTGCCAATTGATGAATCAATTTCATCACCTGGCATGACTATCTGCTTCATTTCCGACATCCATTCACCTTCAATAGAGAAACATGCTTCAGCAACCCCAACACGAACCCTGCTTTTCTCACACACCGTTGCGTTCCATACCAAAGTCGAAACAATACTTCCTTCGCGGAAGAAGAGAAGCTGTTCTCGTCCATCTATCCTATACGTCGTTTCATCTTTATGCAATATTTATTCTTATCGACTCAAATGAAATGCGGAAGATAAGGACTCAAATCTCTTCTGAAGACAGCTCCTCAGCAGCTATTTCCCCTTAACAACCCTGATGTCCACATTGTCCCGGGATTTTCTGCTAAGTTGGCTCATGATCTCGCCTGCCATACCTGCTGGAACCTCAAGCAATCCAATCCATGATCCATCTTTACCCCATTCTTCCTTGACAAGATAGCCTGTTCTGGATATTTCACCATAAACCTTCCCATAGGCATCCCCCGTAAGTTTAACCGCGAGTTTTGTTTTCTCCATCCTTATGGGAAGAATTGGCTTGATAGCCTTGAGTACTGCCTGAAGCTGCTCCCCTGCACTCTTAAATGGATCGATGTGTATCTTAGCGTCATCTATAGCCTGAGATATACGTGCAGGAGGGTGTGGTGCATTTGTCTGTGGGTTTATGGATTCTCTGGAAATCATATCAATAATCTGCTT
>JAJZAW010000114.1 GCA_021799185.1 Thermoplasmata archaeon | reverse complement strand
ATTCTCTCATACCAGGCTTCTGCATTCTCATCGCAGGGACGGAAGGCATTATTGATTCTGAGGTATTATAATAGAACAAATGGATCATGGCCGGAGAGATCATGGCCACACCGGTTCTGAAATGGGCAGGAGGGAAAAGGCAGATAATAGATGAGATCACCAAAAGATTGCCCAGAGATTTCAGAACATACCATGAGCCATTTATTGGTGGGGGTGCCGTGTTTCTCAATATCTGTGAACTCCGGGGAACAATGAGGTCGGTCATTTCGGACATAAACCTTGATCTGATCACCCTATACCAGATCATAAGAGATCGGAAGGATGAACTTATCAGGCAGCTCCATGCCCTGTCTCTGGGAAATAACAGGGATGATTATTATAAAGCAAGGCATTTGTATAATTCAATAAAGGACAATCCAGTGATGAAATCTGCATTATTGATATACCTGAATCGCCACGGATTCAACGGCCTTTACAGGCTGAATTCCTCCGGACTTTATAACGTACCATTCGGCAGATACAAGAATCCGTCTCTTCCGTCAGATGGCGATATCACTATGGTGTCAGAATGCCTGTCAAGATCAACTATCAGGCATGGTGATTTCAGGATCATGCTTTCAGGTGCTGAGTCAGGCGATTTTGCATACCTTGATCCTCCGTACGCACCACTGTCTGCAACATCAATGTTCACCAGCTACAGCAGCAGGGGTTTCACGTGGAAAGACCAGGAAGACCTTGCCGCCATGGCAGCGCAGGCGGACCGGAAGGGGGTTTTGTTTCTTCTCAGCAATGCCGCCACAGATGAAGTTGAAAGACTTTACTCTTCCTTCAGGATAGAAAAAATCATGGCAAGGAGAAATATAAATTCAAAGCCTGAGGGAAGGGGAAAAATTCCAGAACTGATTATCAGAAATTACTGATGCCCCAGGGCGAAACAACCAGCGCCTATCCAGAAGAGACATGATAAACACAGATTATCAGGAGACTTGAATTGTTCATGGAATTCTGTATTCTTGGCCCCCTAGAGTCCCATTTTCCATGTCCCTTTTATTGGCGTACCTTTCCAGTTCAAGATTTCGGAGTTGCTTTCTAATGATCTTCCCGCTTATTGTCTTGGGCAGATCTGATACAAACTCAATCTTCTTGGGCCGCATGTACGGAGCAGTAATTGTTCTCACGTGCAGGCTTAATTCTCTGGCCAGATCAGAGCTGGGCTTGAAACCTGGGCGCAGAACAACGAATGCCTTCACCAGGTTACCCCTTATCTCATCGGGCGTGGGCACAACTGCGGATTCTGCAACTGCAGGATGGCTGAGAAGGGCAGATTCTACTTCGAACGGGCCAATCCTGTAGTCTGAAGCCTTGATAACGTCATCGGCTCTTGATACAAACCAGATATAGCCATCACTATCAATTTTCCCCAGGTCTCCGGTGTAGTAAAAGCCATGTTTGAATCTGTCTGCATTCAGTGTTGCATCGTTGCCGTATCTGTCGAAGAGTCCCGCAACACGGGTGCCAAGCTTTACGGCTATATTCCCCTCTTTTCCAGGTTCAAGTTCGTTCCCGTCATCGTCCACAATCCTCAGGTCATACTGCAGAAGCGGTTTGCCCGCAGACCCGGGTTTTACTTCAAAGGTTTCAAGATTCCCGATCATGGCGGTGCTTTCTGATTGTCCGTATCCATCTCTGATAGTTATTCCCGTTATCTTCTTCCATCTTGATATGATCTCAGGGTTCAGGGGTTCACCTGCGGAAGAACATTTTTCAAGGGCAAGTGGCCTGAAGCTGTCAAGATTCTGCACAAGGAACATTCTCCACACAGTAGGAGCTGTACAAAGGCTTGTGATGGGATAATTTTCCAGGACAGAAAGCGATCTCTCTGCGCTGAATCTGCCCTGTTCAAATGCGAATGAAGTGGACCCGGAAACAAGAGGTGCATAAAGATTGGACCATGCCCATTTGGCCCATCCAGGGCTGCTTATATTCCAGTGTATGTCGTCGGGCCCTATGCCCAGCCACATTGCTGTTGACAGATGTCCCAGCGGATAGTACCCGTTGTGGACAATAGCTTTTGGTTTCCCTTCAGTGCCAGACGTGAAGAATATTGCGTGAGGCGCTTCCGGATCCCTATGAATAGGGGAATACTCAGGAGATTTTACATCAACTCTATTCTGAAACTCCTCACTGGTCACATCAAATATTTTGAGAAAGTATCCCCTAGCTGCATTCTCAACAGATTTCCTTGAATCGGAATCGGTAAAGATGGCACGGGCATTGATCTGTTCAACCCTGTATTTTATATCTCCAGAAGTAAGGAGAAGTGGAGCCGGGGAGTACACAACGCCCACAAGTGCGGCAGCTATGGCGATATACCATAGGTCAGGGATCATTTTCATCATTATGAGTATGGAATCACCTTTGTGGATGCCCTCATCCCAGAGAAGATTGGCATACTGCATTGATCTCGTTACGAGTTCTCCGTATGATACATTCTGGATGTTCTCTTCCTGATCCATCAGCATCAGTGCATTTTTGTCCTCTTCATGTTTCATGAGAATATCTGTAACCCAGTTGAAGTCTCTGCGTTGCAGCAGCTTCTTCATCTCACCCGAATCAATCATATGGAATGAAACACAGTTTTGCAGAATAATTTTACTGATTCGCGTTTACTTTTTTTAACTAGGGGCAGGAGTTATATTTTCAATCATGATTGCATACTGACAGCAAATCCAGGGAATAAAAAGTGAAAAGATGCAATATCATGTTTCATCAAACACTAAGGTTGCATATCTTGGACCAAGGGGCACATGGAGCGACATAGCGTCAGACCTTCTGGCCCCGGGTGCGTTGAAGGTTCCAGCTTCAAGCTTTGCGGAGGTTATGGAAATAGCAGAGTCCGGCGCAACTGACTCTTGCGTTCTTCCGGTGGAGAATTCTGTTGAAGGCCCTGTAACATCAGCCATTGATCTCATGGTGGATTCCAAGCTCAAAATTACAGGCGAAGCCATGGTTCCTGTCAGGCACATGCTTCTCTCAAATTCAGAAAAAATTGAAAAAATCTACTCTCACCCTCAGGCTATAGCCCAGTGCCGCAAAACAATCAAAGGATTATATCCTTTAGCTCAGATTTATGAAGCCAGCTCTACAGCCGAAATGGCCCAAAAGATAAGGCAGGAGGCAGGGTCTGCCATTATAGGCTCTGATCGAATCTCCGAAATCTACGGACTTAAGATAAAAGAGAGGGACATATGTGACTTCCCCAGAAATTTTACACGGTTTGTAATACTCTCGGGTAAGAATACTCCGCCTACGGGGAAAGACAAGACATCCATCACATTTATACTTGGCAGAAATGAAGCCGGTTCCCTAGTGAAAGCGCTGCTTCCATTTTCCAAAAGAGGTATAAATTTGAGCATGGTTATGTCAAGGCCTGACAAATTTAATCCAGGCTCTTACAGATTTTTTATGGATGCGCTTGGGCATTTTCTTGATGACGCCATGAAAAGTGCCATTACCGAACTTTCAGACCAGTGCAGCAGTATCCGTATTCTTGGGTCTTATCCCGCATCCTCATGGAATGTGCCCAGAGAAGAGCAATGATCACCTCTGCAGCCATGGGTTGCAACCCGCCTCTTCATTTCCTCTCTGAATCCCTGTTCAGTTGAATCACAGAAATATATGCAGCAACTTTCTCCAAAATCTCGCCCTGGGACGATACAGAGATTCCCACCCTTATGGGCTGCTATCCATTAAATCCGTCAGCAGATCATCAAGGGCAGCTTCAAGTTTCTTGCCGTGATCCTATGCCAGTACAAAAATGACTTTTTACAATGGAACAAAGCCCATCCTGGCAACATTTGTCCTGAATCAGTTACTCACGTCTTTATCAACAAATACTCTCCATAGCGTATTTGCAGCAAGTTTAGGGCATGAGGAGTCAGCTCCAGCGGCAAAGATCGTAAGTAACCTGCGTGCCATTTTCTGGAATTTTAGATAACTTACCTTAACGTATCATCATTTGTCATAGCCGCTCGTTAAAATCTAATCTAATAAGGTTTTCCCAGGAAACCGGGAAAAGTTAATGAGAATGCTATCATTGCATTTATATGAAAAATATAAGTTTCGGCTATTCTAAATGGAATTTAACTATTGGGGCCGGTCCACGGATCTTTTTCTCCAGAACAGATTTATTGCCAGATATGTGCTTTATCACTGAGCCCAGTGGGCTTCTATTCAGATTTGTTTCAACTAAAAGAATGGTGAAATTCCCGCATATGGGTGGTGATTGTTGTTGTCAGAATCAGTGAATCTGGCTGCCCAGTCTATATTATCCAAGCTTACTGGAATTCTTCCTTCGCTTGAATCCATCTATATGGATATTCATTCCCATCCGGAACTCTCAATGATGGAGTTCAGAACCGCAGAAATAGCTGCAGACATTCTGAAGAAAAGTGGCTATGAGGTGTACGAAGGCATCGGCAAGACAGGAGTGGTAGGCGTTTTAAAGAACGGAGAAGGCCCGATAGTACTCATGAGGGCCGACATGGATGCCCTTCCGGTGGGTGAAAAAACCAATCTCCCTTACGCCAGCAAAGTTACTACAGTGGATTCCTCTGGTGTAAGCGTTCCGGTAATGCATGCGTGTGGCCATGACATGCATGTTACATGCCTCATAGGAGCAGCCCAACTTTTTTCAGAGTCGAAGGAAGCATGGAACGGAACAATTATGGTGCTCTTTCAACCATCAGAAGAAACAGGGAAAGGCGCTCAGGCAATGGTCGACGATGGCTTAACTAAAAGATTTGAGACAAATGGTTTTGCC
>JAJZAW010000113.1 GCA_021799185.1 Thermoplasmata archaeon | reverse complement strand
AAAATCCTAATTGCCTTTTGAGGCATCTGGACGGCCCTATAAATGACAATAGACCTGGAACAGCTCAGAACATTCTGCGATCTCTATCTCACGAAGAATTTTACAAAAACAGCCTCCAACCTGGGCATTACAGAATCAACCGTCAGCTACAGAATAAAGGAACTGGAGAAATTCTTCGGGCAGAAACTTTTCAACAGGCGGTCCAATAAAACCGTGGAAACTACTGAGTTCGGAAACTCATTCTTCGCTGAGGCCAAAGAAATAATTTCCATGATCGAAAAATACAGAGAAGTAGGGGAAAAAGGGGAAATGATGGGAACAATAAAAGTGTCGGCAGGCGAAATAGGTGGAGTGTTCCTCCTTCCCCCCATAATAAGGGCATTCGAAACCAAGTTCAGGAAAGTCAGGGTAAAAATTGAGATAACAAATTCCCTCACTACACTGAAGAAACTCAGCGAAGCTGAATGCGATCTTGGCGTGACGGCAAGTATAGATTTTCAGCCCAACCCGTACCTGCGAAACATCCAGGTTCACAAGCTTTTGAGACTCACATACGGAGTCATAACCCCCATGAATCATCCTCTTGCTGACAGGGAATCAATAAGCGTAACTGAACTCATCGGTCTTCCTTACATTTCCAGGGACCAGAGTTCAGGTTCTCAAAGGGAAATTTTGAAGATTCTATCGGAGAAGGGAATCAGGGAAAGCGACCTGAATGTTGTCTGGAGGTTCGACAATTCTTCTTCGGTGATAAATGCGGTTACAGAGGGCCTGGGACTTTCCATAGTAAGCAGGATTCAGGCATTGAAATATGTGCAGGGCGGCCTCATAAAGTTCATCCCCATTGATACGAAGATTGAGTCGTACCTGAATCTTCTGGATGTATGGAAAGGCTCAAACCAGATAGTCAATGCTTTCATAAGTTTCATAGAGTATTATGTGGCAACGTCAACGATGTTGTTCTAGTATCCTGGCATCATCTCTGTCGTGAACCAAAAGCATTCTCTGTTTCATGGTAATGCCTCGTCAAGCATTCAGAAAGCCTTGCTTTTTCTTCTCCATTCCCTTCTGGTACCTTATGGGTGGTTTAGAAGTTTGTCTGTCCAATTCTCTGGTAGAGGCTTATATTATGGTAATACCTTTATCTCCGGTATCATATGATGTAAAATTTCTATTGATATGCTAATTGCACAAAATTCTTATATTGATACCTTATGGCTTTATCGATGGAAACTTCAGATATCACAAAGAGAGTTGGTGTTGGAGCGAGACTTGACCGTCTGCCGAGCAGTAACCTTCAACGCCTGTTTATAAGTCAGCTTGGGATAGGCGTGTGGTTTGACCTCTTTATCCTGTTCACCGGGGGCCCATTGGCACTGCCCATTGCAAAAACATTAAACGTAAGCAAGGCCACTGCAACGTTCTATGTTGCTGCATTCCCGTTCATCGGGGCCTTTCTGGGATCTATTATTTATGGTATCCTTGGGGACCGGTATGGAAGGAGGATAACCTTTCTGACAAGTCTTCTGGGATTCGGTGTATTTTCTATTATCAGCGCTTTCTCAGCGAACATCTACGAACTGGGAATACTCAGGTTTGTATCTTACCTGAGTGTTGGCGGGGAAATTGCCATTGTTGATACGTACGTAAGTGAATTCATAACGAGGAAAGGCAGAGGAAACTGGCTCTCATGGATGTACACCCTGGCGTGGACATCCTCTCCCGTGGGGGCACTCCTGGTCTATCTGTTCGCTCCTGTAAATTATGTGCTTCCAGGCTGGAGATGGGTCCTTCTCATAAGCGGAATAGGAGGAATTGCGGCATGGCTTTACAGATTCAGGCTTTATGAGTCACCCAGGTGGCTGGAAAGTCATGGGAAGATCAAGGAAGCAGACGAAACTATGGACAAGATTGAGGAGAGAGTGATGAAAATGAATAAAATAACCACCCTTCCTCCGGCGGAATATGTGCCATATACTACAAAGGAAGATAAAATGCCTCTCAGCGATCTTTTCAAGGGAGAATACAAGGCAAGAACCGTAATGATCTGGATACTTCAGTTCCTTCAGGGAGGAATGAGCTTCATCATCGGAACACTTGCGCCACTTGTGCTGGTTGCAGCTGGCTTCACAATAATACACAGTCTTCTCTTCACGGTGGTCATAGACACTGGATATGTACTGGGTTCACTTGCGGCATCATTCGTGCTGGACAGGTATGACAGGAAGGCAGAGATCATTGTGTTCGCTCTGCTCCTTGGCCTGGACGGTTTCGCATTCTCTCTGATCCACATAGTGGGACTGATACTGTTCTTTGGCACGGCCTACACGTTCCTGGATAACTTCTTCAACAATTCCTGGCATATCTACCAGGCGGAAATCTACCCCACAAGAGCCAGGACAACCGGAACAGGCGCAGCTTTCTCGCTCAGCAGGATAGGCACATTCATATTCCTTTCAACTTTTGTTGTTTTGCTGGATGCTTATGGCGCAGTACCAGTATTTTCAATAAACTTCATGTTTGGAATAATAATAGCTGCGGTTGTGTTTATTCTCGGCCCGAAGACAACAGGGAAGATACTTGAACTGATATCCAAGTAACCCCCTTAACCTTATTTTTCTCTTTTTTTTTTTTTTGACTTTCATTGAATGGTTTTTCAACGTCTGGTAGGTCTGTTCGTTCTCGTATGTTTCTCAATATAAAATGGCTTCTCTGCATCTCTCGTACTTATTGACCCGCAATAAGTTGATTAAAATTATTGGGGCTACAAGTGTTTTTAAAAAAAATTTTCTGGATTGTCAGCCCTGAAGTGTAAGGGAGATACAGTAGTTCTAATCGAATATTTCCACAATCTCAGAAATGTCGCTTTTTTTCTGAATATCACGCAGGTAATCCCAGATTGTTGCGGCGATGTCTTTTCCCACAACCGGATCGACCAGGTGTGAGAACTTGAGATGGACATCGTTTTCATCCAGATGCTTTGATGGGGTTTCCGGCCCACGATTCAGGTCAACAGTTTCGGTCTTTCCATTTTTGTATTTGACTTCTATTACTGTCTGGCCTCTGTTTATGTTCTCCTCTGAATGTACCTTTATTTTCTTCCTTATTTCCAGGGTTGTTTGATCCCTGACAGCCTTATCGGAGAAGTGTTCCGGATAAAGGGGGCCGTGAGCAAGGGCGGCGGCAATGGCATGTGTAACACTGAATTTGGATTCCAGTCCTGTCTTCGGCTCCATTATGCCCGTAAGTACCAGCACCACCGGGTTAACATGGACATCCACCCTTTCAACATCGTCAAATGCAATGTTTTTCTCCCTCATCTTTATGGCCGCATCTATCCCCGGATGTAAAACAACTCCACAGGGATAGGGCTTGAGGTAATTGTCAAGGACATGCCATTTTTTCCCAAGGTCCATGGTAACAAGGTCAATTTCACTTGATCTGGATAGGGAAGCTGCGAATGTCTTGATGATATTCTTTGAAACGGTAACTCCATTCCTGGAGGCTATTGCGCTTATTATTCCCTCCGCAGCTGACCTACCGACCTGAAAACTCTTGGTAACCGTTCCCCTGTTAGAAAGAAATCCGGTGGCCACGGTGAGTCCCTGGAGGAAAGACGATGAAATTTCATCCTTGCTGGAATGAAACATGATGGATGCAGCAGTCCCGGCTGCCGAGGTTCCGTAAAGGGAAGTGTTGTGCCAGTCGGAGTACCTCTCATCCAGGCCCACTCCAAGTGCAAGCCTTATTGCGATCTCCATTCCGATGGCTGAGGAGTAAATCACTTCGGAGCCTGATCCGGAATTTTCAATTCCCACTGCAAGTGAACTCGGTATAACCGGTGCACTGGGGTGAACAATTGAACCCAGGTGTGTGTCATCAAAGTCCAGAAGGTGGGAAAGGCTTGAATTCGCCCATGCAGAGCTTATCAAGCCTGATTTTTTCCCGGAGCCATAGATGGGATAGTTTCCCATTTGAATTTCCCGACAGGAATCTATAATGTTTTTGGACTGCGCATAAGCATTGGCCCCAATTGCCACTGCAAAAAAATTCAACACTGCCAGCCTTGTTCTTTCTTTTACATCAGCCGGAAGTGTGGAAAAGCTGTTGCTTGATGCGAATTCACCGATGTCATCAGATTGCATCCTTTAGAATATTGCTTCAATATTTAATTCTTATCCTGAAATTGAGCTAAAATTTAGATTACGAATTCCGGGTTTAAAGTTGCAATTCCCTCATTGCCATATTTTAATTTTTAAGGCCTGCCTGCTTACGTACTAAAATCTGGTACTGATATACCTGAAAGAACTGCATATGCTACTTCATTCTCATTTTACAAGGTTCAATGGCAATGCAGGCAATACGTATTTCTCAATGTCCTTGAGTTTGTAACAGCAACTGATTGATTGAAGTGGGAATTTCATTGGATATTTCTGTCTGAATCTTGTATTTTTTCATAATGAAATGCAAATATGGAGATTTACCCGGACTTAAGTGCCTCTTAAGAAGTAAATGATAATAGCAGATCATGCATCAGCATCTCATGGATGTAATGGTGCTTGAAGGGGATGGCATTGGGCCGGAAATAATGTCAAGTTCCCTGAAAATAATGGATGTCCTGAGAGAAAATTATGATCTTAAGATAAATCCTATAAGGTATGACATTGGGGCAAAAACTGCCGATGAGGGAAAGTGGACCCTTGAAAAGATTCTGGAAGCGGCAGATCCTTACAAAGCCATCCTGAAGGCTCCGATGGGAGATCCAAAACTTGTGGGAGAATCGGGAACAGAGAAAGCGCTGGATATTATCCTGGGCCTGAGGTTCCATTTTGACCTTTACGCCAACGTACGGCCAGTAAGACTTCTACCGGGCATAGCATCCGTTCTGCGGGGAATCGATGACAAAAATTCAATCGATTACACAATCGTAAGGGAAAACAGTGAAGGCCTCTATTCCAGCCATTT
>JAJZAW010000112.1 GCA_021799185.1 Thermoplasmata archaeon | reverse complement strand
CAAGAACTCCAACGCCTATGGTTAGCCCCATATATATGTGTCTCCATGGCGTGACTCTCTTTAGCAGTGGATCTGTTATGAAAAGCACCAGTACAATGGGGGAGAGCAGCAGAACAAACCTGTTGAGAAAATATGTGGAAAGTTCGAATATTATGCCGAAGACAACCGTCAAGGCTATGGCTTTCCGTGCACTGAGCTTTCCAGATACAAGGAGCCAGTCTTTCTTCCTGGGATTCGCTCTGTCAAATTTCAACCCCTCTATCCTGTTTACGGACATGGCGGTTGCCCTGGCACTGGTGGTTGCTATGAGTATCAGAAGCAATTTCACGTAATTATAGGAGCCATGGGATGCAAGAACCGCGCCGCTGAATACAAACGGCAGATCAAACACAGTGTGTTCCAGCTTGATGTAGTCAATAATGTCCCTGGCATTCATAGCCCCAGTGCACTCCACTTTTTCCTCACGGATTCGACTACTTCGGGGGGCATCTGCATGGTCTCCGGCCATCTTCGTGTATACCCTTCAGACGCGCCTTTCCTGGTTGCATCAATGCCCATCTTGGAACCGTAATTGAAAATTGGAGAGGCATGATCCAGGCTGTCGGTTACGGTGCCCTTCACCGTAAAGACATCCCTGTCCGGGTCTATTCTGGTTGTCATGGCCCATATGACCTGCTTCCTGTCATGTACATCAATGTCATCGTCAACAACCACTATGATCTTGGAGAACATCAGCTGGCCGAGGCCCCATAAGGCAAACATTACCTTCTTGGCCTGCCCGGGATATCTCTTGCGTATGGATACTATGACCATGTTATGGAATACAGCTTCTTCCATGGTGTTCATGTCCACTATCTCCGGAATCTGGAATTTTATCACCGGAAGGAACATCCGCTCAATTGCTTTTCCAAGTATAACATCCTCATGCCACAGCTTTCCAACAATTGTAGTGGGATAAATGGGCTTCTTTCTCTGAAATACTTTCTTTACATGCATCACTGGAAATTCTTCCTCCAGGGAATAATAACCGGTGTGGTCGCCGAATGGCCCCTCAATTCTTGATTCTGCAGGGTCTACATAGCCCTCCAGGACTATCTCGGAATTGCTGGGGTATTCCAGGTTTACCGTGGTTCCTTTGGCCAGGTCGACCCGGTCCTTTGAGATAAGCCCGGCAAAGGAAAACTCATCAAGCCCATTTGGGAGGGGTGCGACAGCTGAGAAAATGTTCAGAGGATCAGTGCCAAGCACAACAGCAACATCCAGTGGCCTGGATTTTTCCCTCTGCCGGTCATAATTTTCCGCACCACCCTTGTGAATCTGCCAGTGCATTCCCAGGGTTTCCGAATCATAGAGTTGCAGCCTGTACATTCCAACGTTTCGGTTTCCGCTCACAGGGTCCTTTGTTATGACAAGGGGGAGGGTAATGTACTTTCCACCATCCTTGGGCCATGTGCGGCAGATGGGGTACTGGAGGAGATCAGGCCTACCCGCGTCAATGTGATCAGAACTCAGGTCATTGTGCACCTTTGGCCTGATGCCGCCCAGTTCCCTGAGCATCTTCAGACCCTTAGACATCATTGAATCGGTATCGCTGGGAACCTGTACGAGTTCAAGCAGGCGGTTGCCGATGTTTATGGGTTCGTCCCCAAGAACCATCCGCATTTTTTCCCAGTCACCAAAAAGATTGCCGGCAACTGGAATGTCGCTTCCCTTTACATTGTTGAAAACAATGGCTCTTTTCCGGCCTATTCTGAGCTCTTCGCTCAGTATATGCGTGAGTTCGAGATCAGGGTTGACCTCGGCATTCACATCAACCAGCATCGATTTTTCTCTGAGTTCGCCCAGGTAACTCTTGAGATCCTGAAATGGCATGTGATCTGGTATTCTTATTTGGGATATCACACTTTACATCCGGCATCTGCAAATCAATGTGGTCAGCCAGGTGCAGATAGTGTTGTGGTGCTACCTTTTATCTTATCAGATAATTCCTGGCAATGCAGAGAAGAGAAATCCATACAGATCTCGGCACAATTTCATACCTCCACAGGCACGGAGCGATTCCAATTATTTTCCTGCACGGTCTGGGGGGATCCGGGAATAACTGGATCAAGCTTGAGCAGTATCTGGATGACAGATTTGACCTTTACATGCCCGATCTGGCAGGTCAGGGAAGAACAAAAATCGTCAATTATGACCATACGGTAGAGATGCAGTGCAGCGTGATCGCGAGTTTTGCTGACGGCCTTGGCATCCGGCGTCCCGCCCTTGTGGGCAATTCATATGGTGGATGGGTGGCACTCAGGCTTATACTTTCAGGCATGCCGGCATCGCGGCTCTTCCTGATTGACTCTGCTGGAATAAATAAAACAGCAGGCGAGGGAACTCCCGAATCCAGGGAAGCGTTTCTGGACAGGATCATGAAGATGAATCCAGGAAACAGCAGGGAAAGCATCAGACAGATGATAATCAATAACGCAGAAGGCCGGGAGAAGATAACATCAGCAGAACTTGAATCAATTGCGGTGCCAACAGCCATAATATGGGGGTCCGAAGACAGAATAATCCCAATGGAATATGCCAGTAAGCTCCATTCGCTCATAGGTGGAAGTGATCTGGAAATCATCCATGGAGCAGGGCATACTCCGCAAACTTCCAACCCTGCGGAGGTTGCAGGCATAATTTCCAGACTGATGCAGGAGTCCCACCCTCAGGTATGATTTAAGCCTGCCCTGGAAATCCTGTACTCACCAGGATCTTCGTTGAATCTTGAAAGGAGCGGCCCCTCCACGCTACCTTCATCTATTTCAGCCATGGTTATATGCGATCTGCTTGGCCCGCTATCCTTCAGGATCACACCAGCATCTGTATAATTCATCCACGTGACTAGAGACCCACCATTGAATGGATCCGATAAGGAATTTACTGAAACAATGGGAATCCTGTTCTCAAGCGACCTGCCACGGACGTATATGTACCACATATCGTGGAATTCTTTAACTATAAGAGAGGGGTTGACCAGCATTCTGGCTCCGCGAGCCACCGCCACCTTGGCGTAATACGGGAAATCTAGATCATAGCATACAGCTATGGATATCCTTATGGAACCTGCATCGAAGACGTTAATGTTTTCACCGGGTTCATACAAAGAACGCTCATTCCTGTATGGCGAGATCTTATCCTGGAATCCCTGCAGCTGCCCAGCCCTGATGAAGGGTGAGGAGTTGTACAGTTTATTATTCCTGACAATGCTGAAGCTTCCAGGCACAATGGAATACCCAGATGAAGCAGACATATCCCTGAATGTATCAAGTATGTTCTGTAGTTCATATGAATCCTGATCAAAGTGGTCTGTTACCCATTTCTCAGGGAGAACAACCAGATCCGGTTCAATGATTTCAAGTTCATGGGCCAGTGATTCTATGTAGCCCACAGCAGAGGCTTTTCCACATCTTGGGGCCTGAACTGAAGCTATCCTCATGAAACCTCCCCTGATTCCCGGTACAGCATGGACAGCACCTTCAGAGTCATCTGAGCCTTTGTTAGAACGCCAAGGTCTTCGTGGTCATGGGGTCTGACCACGGTGTAGTGGTTGCTCACCTTTCCAAATGGCCCAGAACCGTGGGATATGCTGTTGAAAACCACCAAATCAGGACTGCTGGAGCTTACCTTAGCGTATACCTGATCAGGGGGCAATTCATGATCCAGCTTGAAAGCCACAAGTATGCCACTGTGTTTTCTTCTGATGCGATCCAGAAGTTTTTCTCTTGGAATAAGCGTGACTGTTGTGCCCGTGTTACCGGGCATCTTGCTCCCTGACCTGTTCTTCACAGAGAAATCAGAAAGGGAGGCACAGTTGATTACAACATCAAATTTCCTTTTTGACAGAATACCTTCCACTTCTGCCTCAAATTCTTCCATCTTTAAAGCATGGATATATTCGGCATATTCCGGTATTCGGAATTCTGTGTTCCCTATCATAACAATACTTGATGCCCCTAACCTGAAGGCATTCACTGCAAACCATGACATTGTGAATCCGCTTCCCAGGTTGGAAATTGCCCTCACAGGGTCAATCATCTCCTCACCTCTTCCGCCAATTATGAGGACGCTCTTCCCGTGAAGGATATTTCCACCGAAAAGCCTGCATACGTGATCCATTATCAGGTCATTTTCAGATATTTTTGCCTTTTCTTCCGATATCCTGGGAGGTATAATCCGGACGCCCGCATCTTCCAGAGATTTCAGGTTCCTCCGGTTGATGGGGTTAAGCATCATGCCTTCGTGCATTGCAGGGCAGATGCATACAGGGTTGCCGTTACCGACTGCAAATGAGAAGAAAAGAGATGGCACGTCATCCGATATGCCATTTGCTATTTTTCCCACAGTATTGTGTGAAGCAGGGCATATGAGAAGTGCAGTGTCTCTGGCATGGCCCAGGAAGAGGCTTATGTGCTCTATTTCACCCCCAACAGCAGTCACAACACTGTTCTCTGAAGCCCACTGGAATATGGTGGGGCTTATCATGGAAGCAGCTTCCCTGGACATCCCCACCATAACCCTTGCCCCCTCACGGCGCAGATCTCTCACAAGATCCGGCATTCTGTAAAGCGAAATGCTTGCAGTCACCGCCAGTACAACTGTCTTTCCAGTAAGCATTCCTTCGAATCTGTTTTCGTCGGCGTCCATTATTACCACCACATAATTCTGTCAAAGAAGGTGGATTTTGAATTCAACTTGGCAATAAGCATGGGCGGGCATTCAGAAGACATACATTCCATGCAATTTGTATGCATTCCAGTGCTTAAACCCATCCACAGAGAATTGTGATTGAATGCAGGATTTCAGATCTGGCCGAAAATATACCACGATCCGGTGGCATCGGCGCATATCTTTCCCTCAGAATCCAGTATCTCCATCCGTGCAAAGGCTATGTTCCTTCCCTTTCTAACCACATCTGCGACCACCCTAAGCGGTCCCTTGTCAATCTTTCTTATGAAATTGGTATTCAGGTTAACAGTTACCTGAGATCGG
>JAJZAW010000111.1 GCA_021799185.1 Thermoplasmata archaeon | reverse complement strand
CGGTACTGTTGTGATCCCAAGAATAACTGATGCAGCGCCGCCTATGAGTGCTGAATATCCAATGCCCAGATTCCTGGGTCGCAGTATCACAAGGATCATGGTTATAATGAATATGGCCAGGGACAGTGCAAATTTCAGTCCAAACAAGTGCAGACCTTTCAGGCGCATATTCCAGAGTTTTATAAATATTCCACCGGAAATTATCCAGACAGCAATTGCTCAATGTATCCGCTTCACGCACATAGGTGTTAAGTTAGACAACGTCATGGGGAAAAGGACATGACAGAATACACCAACAGACTGATCAGGGAGAAAAGCCCGTATCTTCAGCAACATGCGCATAACCCCGTGGACTGGTATCCGTGGGGCGATGAGGCCTTTCGTGAGGCAAAATCAAGGAACAGGCCAATATTCCTCAGCATTGGATATTCTACCTGCCACTGGTGCCATGTCATGGAAAGGGAAAGCTTTGAACATCCTAAGGTTGCCGAGGTACTAAATCGCACATTTGTTTGCATAAAGGTTGACAGGGAGGAGAGGCCAGATCTTGACAGCACATTCATGGCTGTTAGCCAGATGATGACCGGAACAGGCGGATGGCCACTGAACATAATACTGACGCCTGATGGGGTACCTGTTTTTGCTTTGACATATATCCCGCGGGAAAGCAGAGGCGGGCAGGTTGGCATAATTGATCTTGCAAACCAGATCAATGAACTGTGGGCAGAGGGGCGCGAGGATGTGGAGAAGAGGGCACAGGAAGTACTTTCCAACCTGAAGAATATGAATTCACATTCATCATCAGGAACCATTGGTGATGATATCCCTGAAAGGGTATTCAGGCAGATGTCTGGTTTTTATGATAGCGAATATGGGGGATTCGGCAGTTCCCAGAAATTCCCTTCGCCACAGAATCTAATGTTTCTGCTGAGGTATTACCACAGAACCGGGAACAGCAAGGCACTCGAAATGGTTACTAAAACTCTTAATTCCATGAGAAACGGCGGGATCTTTGATCATATTGGCTACGGCTTCCACCGCTATTCCACAGACCCTGCCTGGCTTCTTCCGCATTTTGAAAAGATGATCTATGATCAGGCATATCTCATGATGGCTTATACAGAAGCCTTCCAGGCAACCGGAGATCGTTACTATGAAAACGTGGTGCGTGAAATCTTCTCTTTCCTGTCAAGGGAAATGGCATCGCCGGAAGGAGCTTATTACAGTGCCCTCGACGCTGACAGCGAAGGTGAGGAGGGGAAGTTCTATACCTGGCGATCATCGGAGATAATGGCAGTTCTCGGGCAAGAAGATGCTGCAATTTTCATGCAGGTATATAATGTAGACCCTTCAGGCAACTATCTGGACGAAGCTACTGGACGCAGCACGGGCAAGAACGTTCTGCATCTTACAGGATCACTGCGTGAGGAAGCTGACAGGCTTGGAATGCCAGTGGAAGAATTGCAGTCAAGGCTTTCATCAATGAGAACCAGGCTTTTGGAATACAGAAGCAAAAGGGTAAGGCCGCACAGAGATGAAAAGATACTTGCTGACATGAATGGCCTTATTATTGCAGCTCTGGCCAGGGCTTACAGGGCAACTGGAGATTCAGAATTTCTTAAAGCTTCTAAAAAATGTGAGGATTTCATCACAGGAAGGATGATGAAGGATGGGAGGCTATATCATAGATTCAAGGACGGCGAAGCAGCAATTCAAGGCTACCTCGACGATTATGCCTTTCTTTCATTTGGCCTGATAGAGCTGTTCCTGTCCACAATGGACGCCGGATACCTTGCCAAGGCCATAGGTATAGCTGGCACCATAGACGGTCATTTCAAGGATTCTGCCAATGGAGGTTATTACTTTACCCCGGATGACGGGGAGAAGCTGCTTGTACGGATCAAGGAGGGGCATGACGGATCATATCCTTCGGGAAATTCAGTCCAGATGCTGAATCTTGCCAGGATGGGGAGTATGGTATCAGGCGATCAATATATCGCCTGGGCTGATTCCATCGGGCGATCCTTTGCAAATGACATACTGCGGTCTCCCATGTATTTCAGTTTCATGGCAATTGCAATCGATTACCTTAAGAATGGCAGCTATCTTGTGAAGACTTCAGCCAGCAACCCGGACGTTGAAAAACTCAGATCAAGAATGTGGAAAGGATTTTATCCGGATGCGGAGCTTGTTGTAACTGACAGTAAGGACACCGATCTGATGAGGGTGCTTGACGAACCAGTTTCTGCTGGGAACGATGAAAAACGCAATTATATAATGATCTGCACGCAGATGAATTGCCTTCCGCCTCTAACCAGCGTGGATGCAGCTATTGCAGTTCTGGAGAAAAAAAAGTGATCAGCTGGTTGTTGGACTTCCGCTTCCTATCACTCCATTTGTTCTCAGATCCACAAGCCTTATTTCAGTAACGTAGGTCGCATTAATCTTACCTGCCTTAGCAGAGGTGCTGTGGGATAGAGTTACTATGGTAGTACTGGAAAGATATGAACCTCCTACAACAGATACCGTCCAGTTATAGCCGGTCCCATTATCAGTTATGCTGGGAATGGCAGCGCCAAGCACCACATTGGTTACAGTTCCGTTGGAATTCACCACCTCCATTTCCGTATAGTTGAGGGAAAGGTTGCCGCCGAACTGGTTCACGAAAACTCTGTAGCTGTGTACGCTCCCGGCAGATGTATTTGTAACGGTAATGTCACCAAGTGGTGTTGAAGCGCCCAGGAATGTTGTATAACCACCAAGTATTGTGTAAAGGGTCGCAGCAAGAACCACGGTAATGGCAACCAGAAGTATTGTGGCTATGATGGGTGAGACTGCCTTATCATCCTTCCTTATTACCTGTTTCATATGATCACTTTGAAGTAAATCTATACCAGTGGTATATATTTAAAAGTTATCTCCATGGAATCGGACTTCGCGCGCATGAAATAATTTCAGTGCAGCTCCAGGAATAGTTAATTCAAGGGTTTACAGTTAATGCATCAAGTTGTGTATGTTCGCAGGTTTGTATTTCAGGTATAAAAATATATTTAACGCAGGTATGTTCGAAATAATTTCGCAAAATAGGCATTAACAGTGAATTTTCATGGATTACATTCAAAATTTAGGAACTCGGATTAAATCCAATTTGCCGGATAACCTGATCAGCCGGAGGCGCTTCCCTGCAACACCCATTTTCAGCTTTTTGTTGTCTTGACGTTGAAATTTCCACACTCCATGATAATTTCACTGCTGTGCCAGCCCCAATCTTCGCCCATCAATATATTTGTGTTGTTGTGCTGCAGTTCAAAAAATCGTGAATTTCCGTGCTAATCATTTCAACGCATCATATGCGCGGTTCATTTTATGAGCTCAAATTTTGCACTGCAGGTAAACTGCTCCAAGGGCCCAAGCATGACCAATCCAATACGGTTGTTGAAGGCATCCGGTGCACCTACCATGGGTTCTACTGCAACAGACTTCCCATCCGAATACCTGCCATTGTAAATGACAAAATATGGCATATTTTCAGTTTCTATTGATATGGAATGGTTTCCTAGCATCAATGTAATCCTGTTTCCCATGGTGAAACAGTTGTCAAAGGCCTGTCCGGATTCGGAAGAGAGCAAATCCTGATCTACACGGACCATGTTCCCATCCGGAAAGTAGCCATCGGCATATTCTAACATTTTTATTTTGGCATATGCCCTGATCTGCCAGGAATCCTTGAATCTGAAATATGGATGCATTCCCGGCGATAAAGGCACGGAAGTTTTTCCCGAATTCTTAAAGTTCATTTGAATCCAGAAGGAATTCGAATCTACAGCCATGTTAAGCCTCACGCCGAGTTCTTCAGGGTATCCCTCATTTCTGATGATGGTAGTGAGAACCGCCTTTTGCGATTCTTTGTAAACATCCCAGTTCAACGTCCGGGTTAGCCCATGTATGCTGTGTTCTCCACTATTTTTGGGAAGATGGTAATCTTTCCCCTCCCAGCGGTACGTGGCATTCCTTACCCTGTTTGCATAAGGGATCAGAATGGCAGCCCCACCGTGTGTCTGTTCACCATCCGGAGTCTTCATTAGTATATCTACGCCGGCAAGGCTCAGTGATCTTACATATGCCCCAATGGAATCAAATGTCAGTCTGCTTCCTTTTTCAGCAATTTCGTAATCTGTCATTTTCCTTCACACGCTTCGAAAAGTGTCAATACCAATAAAGACATGCATTCGTGAATTGAAGGATATTCAGATTGACGATAATGTATTCATTTCGGATCTTTACTGTGTTTATCTTCAAGACATATCAGCAGTTGTGGTGTCTGACCTGCATCTGGGATTCGAAGAAGAAATGAATCTGCATGGGCTTTTTCTTCCAAAGCTGCAGCTGGGTCACGTTGAAGGCGTTATGGACCGGATTCTAGAAAGATACAATCCGGAATATGTCATAATAAACGGGGATTTCAAACATGAATTTTCCAGGAATCTTCCTCAGGAATGGGACGATATAGTGCATTTCGTAAACCGTTATGCGGAGTCTACAAAGCTTAGATTCGTCCGCGGGAACCATGACAATTACCTGGTTGCAATTCTGAAGAAGAAGGGCATAGAACTGGAGAATAGCATCGAAACTGACAATTATTATATTTATCACGGTGACAGGGATGCTGGGCTAAAAAAACTCACAATTCTCGGACATGAGCATCCTTCTCTGGTTTTAAGAGACAGAATTGGCGGGATTTTCAAAATTCCAGCGTTTGTCTACAATAAGGATTCCAATATTCTCATCACACCTGCCATGAGCTTCTTTTCATCAGGCACTGATGTTACACAAAGCCTGTTGAATGAGGAGCATTTTACACCTGTGCTGAAACACTCCGATTCGCGCAAATTCCGGGTATACGGGATAACCGATGAATTCGGAATTGTTGATTTCGGCTTCGTAGGGGATCTGCACGATAATCAGCAGAACTTCAGGTGAATTTTTGGTCCGCCAGATTCAGTTCCTGCATTAAATTCATATAAATGTAAGCCATAAACGTGGGAGCCCCGATAGTGTAG
>JAJZAW010000110.1 GCA_021799185.1 Thermoplasmata archaeon | reverse complement strand
AGATACTACAAACTGATTTTGTAAGGCCTGTGCATCTTATTTGCCCTCGGATTTTGAATTGTTGTACCATCTGAAACTATAATAGCGACCTATGCGTCCTAAAATCATGGATTCCAGAAGGGTGAAGATCAGAGAACTTAAGAAAGAGCTTCATGCTTTGAAAGCAACGGCAAGAGAGGAGTTAAAAGAAATAAGCGCCATCCCCTGGAACGATCGGGAGGCTGAGATAAAACGCAAAATCAAATCCCTGAGGGCAGACCTGAAGGAGAATAACCTGAAGGAGTACAATGATATGACCAACCGGATGAACGCCATAAGATCTTCCTATAAGGCAGGTGGTCTGAATCTTGGCCAGTATGAACATGAGGATCACGAGCAAAGATAGCATTGCCCTGAAATCGTCTTCCGCCGGCTATTTCTGAAGTAACTCTTTGCACAGATTCGATGTCCCATTATGGCTGTCCATTTAAAAACTCATAATAAGTGCATAATCAGTAGTGAGAATTTTGAAATAACCCTGAAATGTTCGTATTATAAAAATTAGAAGGGGTGGTTTTCCGGTTTTTGCCCATCACTGATATTTTGCGCCGCCCGACACTGATACAAATTTTTTTGCCCCCATATTTCCTGCGAAATATATCAGCGTAATCATGAAAATTGAAATTACTAGAAGCGCAAGACCAATTGCTTCAGGAAGCCAGAAGAGATTCATAGTATAAACAAGTACCCCGAATCCTCCCAGAATCGTACCTGCAAATATGAAATAAAGAATCGCCCTTCCGCCAAGTTCCATCCCTGATACATACTTAAGAAACAGGAGCAGAACCCCTGCCATAAGTGGCATCAGAAAGAAAGCAAAGAGCAGGTGACCGTTAGTGAATGCCATGTCATAAAGATAACCGGGTCCTCCGGCTGGTGGTGTGCCATCCCCTGGTTTCTTTTTTCACTGGTGGTTGTGTGGATACCGGTCCATATCTGGAGCCTGGCGTACATGTATCGGGAGGAATACGCAGCTGCCGGTGTGCCCATGCTACCTGTGGTTTATTCAATCCGCATTTCTGCTGAATGTATATCATTCTCAGCACTTGCCCTTGTAGTATTCTCCTTCATCCCAATCTTCTTCGGAAACAGAGATTTTCTCTACGTACTTCTCATAGGCCTGGCCGCATCTCCGGTGTTATATTATACAGTCAGGTTCATCCACAAACCTGATAGAAATAGTTCTTACTCTCTGTTTAAATTTTCCAGCCCTTATCTGACAGTTGTGTTTGGAATATTCGCATTATTGAGGTTTGTGTAACAGTGGCCATATTATCGAAAGGCCTTGCCAGCCGTTCTGGTTTACATACAACATCGAGTACCATCTGCATAGCCCGGATCAGAATATTGTCTTGAACGTACAAAGATTTAACTAAAGTTTGCTCTTGCAAACTCTGGTCACACAAATGAAGCTTCAGTATCTTTTGGAAATGGATAAACCCCAGACCCATTTTTACGGCGTCACCATGAACGTTGATGACTTCAGTGAGGATAACATGCTACTTACCATGCCGGCCTGGGCCCCTGGGTCCTATGAAATTTACGATTTCGCCAGATTTGTCCGCAACCTCAAGGCATATTCCGGCTCAGTTCTACTGGATGTGCAGAAGAAAGACAAATCCACATGGAAAATTAGCACCAAGGATATCCACTCCATAAAGATAACATACGAAGTCTATGCCAATGAATTGAGCGTCCATACTAGCCATGTGGATTCCACCCATGCTTTTCTGAATGGAACAAGCGTCTTTCTTTATGTTGAGGGTTATAAGGATCAGTCTCTGGAGCTAGTCATAAAGCCATTCGGGAACTGGAAAATTTCAACAGGGCTTGAGAAACTCTCCGACAACAGATACCGCGCGGTAACGTATGACATACTGGCGGACTGCCCGATTGAGATAGGGGAACACAGGAGCCTTTATTTTACCGTGGATGGGAAGGAGCATGAAATTGTCCTTTACGGCAGGGGAAATGAAGATGAGGAGAAACTGTTGTCTGATGTGAGGAAGATTGTGGAGCAGTATGCTAAAGTCTTCGGGCATCTTCCTTATAAGCGTTATGTTTTCATCTATCACCTTGTTTCGGAAGAAGACCAGCCAGGTGGACTGGAACATCTGAATTCCACTACAATAGATATAGACCGGTTCACTTTCTCTCCGTTCGATAAATATAAGCATTTCCTGTCTGTCACTTCTCACGAGTTCTTTCATCTGTGGAACGTGAAGAGAATCAGGCCAGTTGAACTTGGGCCTTTCAACTACAAGGAGGAGAACTATACAACATTGCTGTGGATTGCTGAAGGCTTTACCAATTTCTACGGATACCATATCCTGCTAAGGGCCAGGCTGGTTGACCATAAAGAGTACTTCAGGTATCTGGCTGAAAATATGAGATATCATGATTTTCTTCCTGGCTCCAGAAACACTTCAGCCTCCGAATCCTCCTTTGACGCATGGATCAAGCTTTACCGCCCGACCCCAAATAACATCAACAGCTACATCTCATATTATCTGAAAGGAGAACTGCTTGGCTTTGTGCTGGATTCAATTATCATCGAGACCACTCATGGAACAAAGTCTCTTGATGATATGTACAGATACCTCATGGAAAAATACAACAAGGACGGAAAAGGGTATACTGAGAAAGACATAATCGCAAGCCTCAAGGATGTTACAGGCAGAGATTTCTCTGAATTCTTTTCAAAGTATGTGCGGGAACCAGGTAAACTTGAATTTGAAGAATACCTTAAGCCGCTGGGATATTCACTCAAGAAGGGTTACAGGAAGGTGGATGGCGTTGAGCCATCCAGCAAAGCTTATCTCGGCATTATTGTCAAAACAAACGGGGGAAGGTTCGTAGTTGATTCAGTTGTAGAAGGGAGCCCGGCATATGAGGCAGGGGTTAATCCAAAAGATGAAATACTTGCTGTGGACAATTTCAGATTGACTGAAACCTTCCTGAAAGAAGTTAAGGAGGAGGTGAAGCGCCTGAAGGTTGACAATTTGACCACTTATCGGCCGGGCCAGACCGTTACAGTTACTTTTTTCAGGCGTGGAATTCTGTATAGTGTTCCAGTAAAGCTTGCCGAAGCACCATATGAATATTACGAGATTACTGAAAACGAACAGGTGCCAGCAGGAGTTGAATCACTTAAGGCAAAGTTTCTGACAGGATAAACTTGCGCAGTATCTGCAGAATAAAAGTAATTGGTCTTTAATGAGGCTGATTATTAAGATATATTTAGCTCGCATGAATAAGTTTGGTCGATCTAAAACACTTGTAGAAACATCACTCCACAAGGGGTATCTGAAGCAATGAATAGCCTTTGCATAATCGGGAAGGTGCCATTCGCACATGGACATGCCGTGGAAATGCTGCATTTACAGCGCCATACTGATCCCTATAACCATAATGGCGGGTTATTGCCTTGGATGGATTCAACAACAGGAAGCCTAACAATTATAAATGGTATAGCGCAGCGGCAGTAAATTTGAACAAGAGGGGATTATAATTCTCAAATATTTGGAACAAAATGGTTCTGGATATCATAACCATCAGGAGACCATCCATATTAGCTACATACTTTTTATATAGGTATGGAATGAGAGCATTCATGCTATTAATCCTTGAGGAATATTTCAAAGATCACCCCATCAAAAGGAAAGTTGTGGAAGGCATCTTTAACCGTGGTATTTCCATCAAGGATGGCAAATTTTATGTCGATGGTATAGAAGTTTCAATTAGTGAGGTGGCAAAGACTCTGGGTGTGAACCGCCGCACGGTATATGATACCATAAGAATCATTGAATCAAAGCCTGAAATCAAAGAGCTTATGGGCAGGATCAAGCCCGTTCCTGATATGGGGAGCATTGCTCCGCTGATGGGGCACCAGACCGTTGTTTTGAGGATAGCTCCAGGATATTTTGGGACAGTCCTTCCAGAATTCCTGTCAACTGTCAGGAGATATGGTTGCTACCTGAAGGAGATAGAGGGCCGGAATTTTGAAAAGGAAGATATATACATAAGGGCAATCATATATCGCACAGTGCCGCCAAGGACATTTGCGGCTCTCTCTGAGATAGATGGCGTCAGGAAAGTAACAGTTGAAACATCAGAAGATCTTGATCTTGAACCGATTTGCAGCAAATGCGAAGTCAAGGTTTGCGCCACTAAGCTTTCGTCCAGCCTGTTTCTGGACGAAACCGAGGAATAAAATTATCCTGATCAGTGCAACATTATGTGAAAGGCTTAACAATTATTCGCAATGTTTTTATACGATTTTTAATAATTGTTCCTATGGACGATCGCAGGTCAGCAGTCTTGAGAAAAGTTTTCCAGATACTGGTCAGGGAGGGGTTCAAGGTCTCCGATCCAAATCTGGGAAACTTGCTGAGTTTCGATCTTATTGCAAAGAGAGATGAACTCAGGCTTATCATCAAAATCCTGCAGAACATTGATACTTTCAAGAGTTCCAATGCACTCGAGATGATACGCATATCAAAGCTTACGGACGGTGCTCCACTGGTAATTGGTGAGAAGGCTGGATCTGGTGCCCTTGAGAGAGGAGTAATATATTACCGCCACAGTGTTCCAATACTTTCTGCTGAGAGTTTCAGCGATTATGTGGATGGAGACCAGCCATGCATATCCTCCGGCCCCGGTGGATTTTATGTGTCCATAGATGGTGAGCTGCTGCACAGAAGGCGTGAGGAACTTGGTTATTCCATCGGATACATATCCAACAAAATTGGGGTTTCAAGGAGATCCATATCACTCTATGAAAGCGGAAGTGCAGTGACTGTTGACGTTTTTCTGAAGCTTGAAGAGATACTCAGGGAAGATCTCAGGAAATCAATAAACCTGTTAAAGATTTCAGATTCTCTTCAGATGCCCTCAGAAGATAAAGAAATCACCAATGAATTCCTTCGCGAGGTTCTGGAGATAATGATCGGGAACGGATTCGACTTCCATGCCATGAGAAGAGCCCCCTTTGATGCAATCACAAAGGAATCAATGAGGGAATTTCTTCTTGTTGGCCTTCTTGAAACCCTGAACGGCAAGAGGGAGCGAATAGAGGCCCTGAGAAATGTGAGCGCAATATTCGAGAATGATGCCTTTCTTGTCAGCAGGCCTAACACT
>JAJZAW010000010.1 GCA_021799185.1 Thermoplasmata archaeon | reverse complement strand
AATTTATCCATGGGATTGCAATGTGTATATGATGGATAGCGCTACTTTGGATTTGCATCTATCCGGATCGGCACTTAAGGTCCTGAACGTTTTATTATCAATGAAAATTGCCAGATTCGAGGATCTCAAGGCAAGGACCGGACTGCCCAAGCGTACGCTCCTCTATTCAATCAGGATACTCCGGGATGCAGGCATTGTTGAAACCCAGATATGCATGAGTGATGCAAGAAGAAGATTTTATTGCGTTAAACTTGGCAGTATAAGAGCTAACCAATCAATTAATGAACAGGAATTGACTGAACATTTATGGCATTCCTGGAGGAACTGAAATCATCAGTTGGCGACGCCCTTATACAGAAGCATGAGCAGAAAATTCCCTACGAAACAGACGCGTCATATTTTCAGGGCAGCGAACCGATGGCTGTTGTTATTCCGGAGACAGTCCATCAGGTAAGCCTCGTGATGAAGCTGTGCCAGAAGTATTCAGTCCCGGTTGTTGTGAGAGGTGGCGGCACTTCTCTTACCGGCTCCTCCATACCGCTCAGCGGTTTTCTGGTCATCAGCATGGCCCGCTTTGACAGGATACTTGAGGTGAAGCCGCAGGACAGGTATGCCATAGTGGAGCCTGGGGTAAGGCTGGATACTCTGAACGAAAAACTCCTGCAGCTAAGGCATTTCTATCCACCTGATCCGGCAAGTTCAATGGCAGCCACGGTTGGCGGCTCCATTTCCACCAATGCTGGAGGGCTGCGGGCAGCAACTTACGGGACCACCAGAAACTGGGTTCTTGGCCTGGAGGTTGTCCTTCCCAATGGCGAAGTTGTGAATCTTGGAGGAAAAGTGCTGAAAAGAACTGCTGGCTATGATCTGACTGCAATGTTTGTGGGCGCAGAAGGGACCCTTGGGATAATAACAAAGGCTATATTGAAAATATGGCCAATACCTGAAACAAAGGGGCGGATTCTGGCATATTACAAGGATATCGAGAAAGTCGGGCTGGCAATTTCGTCCATGAAAGAGAAAGGAATAACCCCTGAAATAGCGGAATTTCTGGACAGGATAACTATGAATTCACTGGAGAAAGCCAGAGGCATGCACTTTCCGGAATCCGCCCTCTACATGCTCATAGTTGACATTTCTTCAACCAGGGAAAGCCTGCAGCGGCAACTTGATGATGCCGTACGGGTACTCAGGCAGTTTTCTCCCACGGATGTTACCGTTACGACAGACCCGGCAGAAATGGCACGCATATACGAGGCCAGAAAGGGGGCTTATGCTTCTCTGCTCAGCGAGAGGTCATCAGCAACGGAGAGGGTTGTCATTGGGGATATAGTTGTTCCGGCTTCCAGCCTTCCAATGGCGCTGAGGGAGAGCGAAGAAAAGCTGAAGGAGGACGGGGTCAGGGCAGCGCTGTTCGGCCACATTGCAGACGGCAACATTCATGCCAATATATTCGCTGATACAGGGAATGAAGATCAGATGAAGAAGGTGGACAGGTTCCAGGAAGACTTTGGAAAAATTGCTCTGAAATACGGGGGCAGCGTTTCCGCTGAACATGGAATAGGGATTGAGAAAAAGAGGCTTCTCAGGATGGAAATTGATGCCAGTGGCAATCCCTACGTTATGGATATCATGAAAACAATACGGAAGAGTTTCGATCCCGCCGGGATAATGAACAGGGGGAAGATGTTTGACTGAAGCCGTTCTTGACATGCTTCAGAACGAGGTCGGGAAGTGCATAAGCTGTGGCTTCTGCGAAAGCGTCTGCCCCACACTCCCTGCTGCAGGATATGATCTCTGGAAGGGAGCGAGGGGGAGGGTGATAATGGGCCACGAACTCCTTAATGCAGTAAGGGAGGGAAGAGAGGGCAACATGGACATCTCTGACAGTTTCTATTCCTGCCTGGACTGCTTTGCGTGTCTTCAGGTATGCCCTGCAGGAGTGAATGCTGGTGTTGTCAGCCACCTGGCAAGAAGCCTCATTGTCGGGAAAAAGATCAAGGGCAACCAGAATCCGTATGCAGAGATGATCGTTGCCGCCACAATGAAATACATGAATCCACTGGGCATTCCGGCATCTTCTGATAACTGGGCAGAAGGATTGAAGTTTGACCAAGGATCGACTGATGTTCTGTACACAGGCAAAATGTACCAGTTAATGGCCTATACAGGTGGCCTCAACCGGGTAAGGGATATGGCAGGTGATCATGTGTCAAAATTAATGGCTGGTATAATTGCAAATCATCCATCTGTCATAAGGATGTCAGCCTCCCAGAGAGACAGATCATTTCAGAAACAGCTGAATAATTCACTCCGCAACATTGTAAAGTTGCTTCAGGCAGCAGGGAATCATTTTTCATATCCAGGTCCAATGGAGCCCTATCCTGGCACGTTTCTGTACGATCTTGGCTATCTGGCTGAATTCGAAGAATACGCAAACAGGGTATACGGGTTCCTCAAGGAATATGGAGCAAAGAGGATCATTACGGTTGACCCTCACACCTATGATCTTATGAAGCACACGTATCCAGAATTCGTGGATGGCTTCGACCTTGAGGTTGTTTTCTATGCGGACCTGCTTTCAGGCCTGAATATATCAAAAACGGACAGAACAGTGGTGTATCATGAACCATGCCATTTTGTCCTTAGGGAGGATTCATACTCGACACCCCTGGAACTCATAAACAGGGCAGCTGATACTGTGCTGGCTCCAAGAAATGGGAAGAGGAACAGATGCTGTGGGGGGCCGGATGAACTAATTTTTCCTGACCTGTCGGATAAGGTATCGCAGGAGAGGTATTCTGAGCTGATATCAACAGGAGCCTCTGAAATAGTTACTGCATGCCCGATATGCCTGGCTAACCTTTCAAAAGAAAGAAAAACAAGGGATATGGCCGACCTCCTTGCGGAGGCTTCATCTCTGTAATTATCTTCCCTTGTATTCTGGCTTTCTCTTCTGAAGGAAAGCAGAAATCCCTTCCTTCAGGTCATCTGTTCCATAGAGCAAACCCATGGCAACAGATTCCATCTCAAGGCCGTCGTCTGTGCCCATCTCGCTTCCCTTGTAGATGAGCTTCTTTGCCATTGCAGCAGAAACAGGCGCTATTTTCCACGCCAGTTCCTCTCCCAGCCGGTCTGTTTCCTCTGCAAGTTTTTCCCTGTCAAAGATCCTGGAAACAAGCCCAATCTCATGGGCATATTTCCCGTCGAAGCGCTCACCGGTCAGAATCAGGTATGCTGCCCTGGACATGCCCAGCAGTTTGCTGAGCCTCTGGCTGCCACCCCATCCCGGAACAAGCCCCAGGGTTGTCTCAGGGAAACCTATGGTTGTCTCAGGCGTGGCAACCCTTATGTCGCACCAGATTGATAGCTCAAATCCGCCACCAAGGGTATACCCCTTCATCTCAGCTATGGTGATCTTTGGGATTTCAGACAGGAGCCTGAATACCCTCTCACCGACCCTGGAATTTTCAGAGAAATCCATGGGTCCGCTGAAGAACTGTGTCAGTTGAGCTCCGGCTGAAAGATTGTTGCCCTCTCCCCTCACGATTATCACATTTATTTCATGATCATTCCACAGGGTTTTCAGATGCTTTTCAAGGGAGGCCAGAACCTCGGAGTTGATCAGGTTGTTTTTTGTGTTGTTAAGGATAAGGTGGGCAACCCTGGTCTTTTCATTGCGTTCAAGCCTGACAGGTTCACCAGACTGTTCAGTTTTTTCAGCAGCCTGGGTTTCAACAGCCTTTGGAGCCCTGGATTCCACGGTCTTTCCTGAAATAACCTCCTTCAGTTTCCCGGATTCAATAGATTTTGCAGGATAGAAGATCTTTGTGTCAAATTTCTGGCTCAGAGTTGTGAGTTTCTTCTTTATTTCCGCATTTGTAAGGCCTTCTGCAACAGAAATTGGTCCAAAAGGCCTGTTCATTCCAAGTTTTACTCCTGTTTCTATGTCTGAAGGCTGTGCAACACCCTCCTCTATTATTTTAACAGCTTCGTTGATTTCCACGGAGAGTATATCCATCAGGTCCAGGACATTTGCTGGCTTTGCCTCAGGGATCCTGGCGTGCCCGTTTTCCCACACATAAAAACCACTCCCGGATTTCAGCCCGAGTTTCCCCGATTCCATGAATCTGTTGAAGTATTTGCATTTCCCGTATTCTTTGTCAAGGGTATCAGCATAGTATTCAAGGGAGTGGACAACCGTGTCAATGCCAACGTAATCCATAAGCTCATAGGGCCCCATGGGAAGCCCCTGCGATTTGGCAAACGCATCTATCTCCTCAGGCCTGGCCATATTCCTGTCAAGGAGCAGGCAGAAGAGAAGGCTCTCCGGCGCATTGATTCTGTTTACCACAAACCCCGGGCTGTCCTTAAGTACTTTAATGGGGGTTTTTCCGATTTTCTTTGAGAATTCGTAGGCTGCATCGAACACATTCTGTGCTGTCCTATCAGATTTTATTACTTCAACCAGCTTCATGATCACAGGCGGATTAAAGAAATGAAGCCCAAGAACGCGTTCCGGTGCCTGTGCGTGATTTGCCAGCGTCGATATTCTTATGTTTGATGTATTGGAGGCTACTATGGCATCTGTCCTGCAATTTGCAGTTATATCCTTTATTACCGATACCTTCAGGTCAGGGATTTCAGGAACCGCTTCAATGATCAGGTCAGCGTCCCTGACAGCTTCCGCCATATTGCTGGAAAAACTTATTCTCCCCATGATGTCCGAGTAGGCCGCATCACTTATCTTACCCGATTTCTTCATCCTCTCCAGGCTGGCCTTAAGTGATCCTTCTGCCTTTTTGAGGGCCTCAGGAAATGCATCCTCCAGGATAACCGGAAATCCGGCCATGGACACAACCTCAGCAATTCCATGGCCCATGATTCCTGCTCCTATTACTGTAACCCTGCTGATCTGCAAAAAAATCACTTCCTTATCTTTGAAACTATGCCTGTCAGTTTCTGTGCGCTGAAAATGTCTCCGCTAACCTTGAGCTGCCCCTGCATGAATGCCTTTATGGCATCGAGCTTGCCTGTGAAAATGTCAGTTAATGCCTGGTCCGTCGCGGAAATTGTGGCGCTTGCGCCCTGCAGCTCGCCCTCTTTGAGTGATACCGATCCATTGGATATCTCCACATAGTAAGGCTTTGTGTCTGAAGGTTTGAACTGGAATGATTTGTTGAACCCCGTTATCTCCTTCTTGAAGCTTTCCTCAGTGGCTGCCTTTGCAACTATTCCATTCATGACTTCATACGATGTCATATATGGAGAGGCGGAGACAAGTAAAATAATTTATGCGCAGCCTGCCATATCCCGCTTTATTTATTCGCGCACAGATGTGCCTACCAAGTGTTATCTATCATAGGCACATATCCCATCATGCCGCAGATTCTCACCAGGACACTGAAATTTCAGGATGCGGTCATAATCAATCTTGGAGCAATAATTGGGGCAGGCATATTTGTAATAATAGGAATCTCAGCAGGCGCAGCAGGCCCGGCAGTTCTTCTGTCGATTCCTCTTGCAGGGCTGGTTGCAATTTTTACCGGAATAAGTTTTTCGCAGATTGCAAGGCATGTTGACAAGGAAGGCGGAGGGTATGAATATGGCAGGGAATCCCTGTCACCCTATGCAGGTTTTGTCGGCGGATCCCTGTGGACCTTCGGGAACATAATTGCGCTATCTGCCGTTTCAATAAGTTTCGGAAGCTATCTTGATGCCCTCCTGAACTCCAGGTTTCCAGATATCTTCATTGCTGTTTCCATAGTCTCATCATTTGCCGTTCTTAACGCTCTGGGGGTCAAGAATTCTGCAAAGACGCTCAGGGCAATAGTGTCAGTGAACGTTGCGATCCTGGTAATATTCACGGCTGTGGGGCTGTTTTTCATTCATCCGTCGCATTTCACAGATTTCTTTGTCAAAGGGCCAACTGGAATCATTTCGGGGGCAGCCATCATCTTTTTTGCCTTTTCAGGCTTCTCCAGGGTAACGACAGTTTCTGAGGAGGTGATCAATCCCGAGAAGACCATACCCCTTGCCATTATTGCATCTATACTGATATCCGCAGTACTGTACTTCCTCATCAGCCTTGCGACACTTGGCCTTGCCCCTGCTTCGAAGCTGGCATCATCCGCATCGCCTCTTGCGTACGCCTCGTCCCTGACAGGATTTGATTGGCTTGTGGTCCTCGTTTCAGTGGGGGCACTTGTGGCAACGTCCGGAGTAATACTTACAGGCATACTTGGAACATCAAGGGTAATGTTCGCCATGGGCAGAGACGGCGAACTTCCAGGGTTAATTTCCAGGCTTGACAGGTATTCAACGCCGCTCGTGGCAATTCTTGTCTCCCTGATTCTGGCAGCTGCCATGATGCCGGTTGCGTCCTTTGGCACCATAGTTGAATCTTCAAACACATGTGTTATCGCAGCTTACGCCATCATTAACATTGCTGCTTTCCGTACACATATTAAATACCGCGGGACTCACAGAAGAACGCTTCTGGCGCATGACTGGTTTTTCCTCATTCCATTGGCCGGTATAGCCACAATAGGCCTGTTCTTCGCATTCCTTGGATTCGAGAGTATGGAGATTGCAGCAGCAGTGTTTGCGGCAGCGTCGGTTTACCATGTATTGAATGTAAAGCTTCGCGGACCTTCAACAAAACCGCCAAAGACCAGCAGAGTCAGGCTCTTTGGGAAATCCAGGCACAGGGATGATAATAAAAAAGAAGATGGAAATGCCGGCCCAGATCAGGCCTTGCTGTGATTGTTGTAGGCTTCCATCACATATTCAGCAAACTGATCGTCAGGATAGGCGCCCACGAACTGTACCTCTCCGTTAATGACTATGTGGGGCACGCTTGAAACTCCAACTTCCTCGGCTTCCTGTTCGAACTCCATTGATTCGATCATTTCACCTGTTATGTTCTTGTTAAGTATGGCGAACTTATGCGCTGTGCCAACAGCCTTAGGGCAGTATGGGCAGGTAGGTGTTACGTAGACCTTTATGCTCACGGGCTTGTCAATCTTGCTGATTATTTCCATGGCCTTGGAGGAAACTTCCACTTCACCGTTTGATACGTTCTTCATGTCCTCTATGAGGGACCCGAATTCATATCCGGATGGGATACCATAATACTTCACGCGGCCATTTTTCTCTCCGTGTTTTGCAACGATAGTGGCCGGGAACTTTTCTACGCCGAAGGATTCCGCTTCCTTTTTATTCTTGTCAAAATCGTATTTCTCAAGATGGATCTTTCCATTGATCTCTGAGACCTCTTCGGCAAGTTCCACGGTTTCCTTGCAATACTTGCATTCAGGATTTTCTGAGGTGAAAATGACCAGATCTATATCATCCTTCAGATGTTTCTCGAATTCCTGCATGAGGAACTTCTTGTCCTCTTCTCTTATTAATGGCATCCTTAGTAATTTTCCATTATTATTTAAGTGTTATCAGGCAATGAGGTAACCAGGTATTCTTATGGTAAACAACGAAAGTCCTGTTGATTGGAGAATAGGAGCGAAACGCCTCCAGGGGATCATGGTGATATAGGTTTGCAGTAACAGCTAAACTATTTAGGATGAAGCATTAATGTCCTGATGACAGAGAAGCTGTACTGGAAAGATATGAATCTTAAGGAGTTCGATGCACGAGTGGTTTCAGTGGACAACAATGAAATCATTCTTGACAGAACTGCATTTTATGCTACGGGAGGCGGGCAACCAGGCGACACAGGGATACTTAAGAGTGGAAACGGCCAGTACAGGGTTGTGGACGTGAGGAAGGCGGGCGATGACGTTATACATACCCTGGAATCTGCTGGCGGGCTTTCAGCCGGTTCTCAAGTTCATGGCGTCATTGACTGGGACAGAAGATATTCCCATATGAGATATCACTCTGCCATACATGTCCTGGATGGCATTGTGACAACAAGGCACGGGGATCAGGGGTTGCTTACTGGAGGCCAGATATACCAGGACAGGGCCAGAATAGATCTGGATATGCAGGATTTCAGCAGGGAAGCTGTTGAGAAGATACTTGATGAGTGCAACACATTTATTCAGGAAGGGCACAGGATCTATCAGGAAGAAGTTTCCGGGCAGGAGGCAAGAAAGATGGAAAATCTGGCCCGAACACTTCCTGGAAAGGAACTGATCAATTCACTTGATAAAGTGAGGCTCATTGTAATAGAAGGCCTGGACATGCATGCTGATGGAGGCACACACGTATCAGATACCAGGGAAATAGGGAAAATTGTTCTCAATCGCATAGAGAGCAAGGGCAAACGCAACAAGAGAGTGGAATTTCATCTTGAATGACTCCGCCGATCCTGAAACCCATAGAACTCAAACTTTCCCTTTATTCTGCCTTCAGTTGTGCATGTTTAAGTAAGTTTTTAGGCATGTTCCCCCATGGAAATAGTTGTTGTTGGATGCAGAGGCTTCGGCAGGGTTCACCTTAGATCAATACGTGGAGTGGACATAGGAATTGTTGAGCGTGACCCGAAAATAAGGAAGGAAATAGAGGACAAATTTAACGTGGCGCACTCATATGAAACATACGAGCAGGCGCTCGAATCCGGTGCAGATATCATAGATCTTGCCGTCCCGCACAACCTGCACAGGGACATGGCAATTGCAGCCATGAAGAGGGGCAAACATGTAACCCTGGAGAAACCAATTTCAACATCCCTGGAGGAATCAAGGGAAATGATTGATTTTTCCAGGAAGGCAGGAGTGAAGTTCATGGTTCTGGAACAGTATTATTTCGATCCATCTGTTCAGGAAGCGAAGCGCGTCATAGAAAGCGGAAAAATAGGCAAGGTGCACACAATAATTGTGAGGGATCAGAGGATGTATGAGAAGGAGGGCTGGAGGGCCGTTAAAAACACCATGGGTGGCGGGGCACTCATAGATGGTGGCATACACTACGTTGACACAATGCTGAATCTCGGCGGCCCTTACCATACTGTTACGGCAAGATCTGTTCATGGCGGATCATCGCTACAGGGCGAGGACAATACAGTTGCAATGTTCACATTCAGGAACGGAGCAACCGGTATCCTTTATTATTCGTGGGCATACAGGAATCCTCCTCTCATCCCGGGGCTTGAGATAATAGGATCCGATGGTTCCATCTATGAGGATCCTGCAACCAGGTCCCATGAAGACTTTAAGGTGCCTTCCAGGACCACTGCATTTGGCGATCTGGTAATGAACGGGAAGAGAATGGGCATTCCAAAATACGATGTATTCCAGAGGGAATTTGATTCATTTATAGAGGCGGTGAAAAAAGACACCGATGTTCCATTTTCTCCTGAACTTGCCAACCGTGACCTCTCGGCAGTCCTTGACATATACCGCCAGACAGTGCCATGAGGTTCTCACAGCTTAGTGCCAGGGTTTAATGAAGAGGAAGGGGGCTTTAAGGAAAGTGAGGTCTCCTCAAGGCTCCTGTTCTTGGTCTCCTTTATTGTCAGCAATGTGATCACTGTGCCAGTGGCGGCAATAAGAGTAAGGGCTCCTAGAACGGTGGGAAGGCCGTAAAGTGCCTCTATCACCGGTATCATAAAGGTGAAAATTCCCGCCCCCAGTTTTCCTGAAGAGGCCGATATTCCGTGGCCCGTTGTCCTGAATTCAGTGGGAAACAGTTCAGTGGGAATCAGGAAGGTTGTGGAATTGGGGCCAAGATTGCCGAAGAGATATGACAGACCATAAAGGGCAACGAACAGTACCAGATCCTTGCTTACTGTGGTATATTTGAGGCCAAATATGAAGTATATGACAGCCATGGCTGTGAATCCGATCCACTGAAGCCTTTTCCTTCCAACTCTGTCCACAAGGCCCACGGCAAGCCAGTAGCCAGGCACTGCAAAAAGCCCTGCAAGAAGGGCGTTTCCAACCGCAATGTTGAATATTGTCTCCCTGAGATTGCCGGCAACGGCGCCATATCCGATTTCGCTCAAAATCTGGCCGCTGTTGATGGATGTGCCATAAAATGCCATATCAAAGAGAAACCAGGAACCTGCAGTTCCCAGCAGTATTACCCAGTAGTTCCTCAGAAACTGTGACGGAGACATCTTCTTTGCCTTGGTTTTCGAAACTGTTACGGATATTTTCTTTCCCGTTGCAGCCTGTACAGCGGCAGCGGCCCCTGCCCTGTCGCCCATTTCTATGGAGTATCTCGGGCTTTCCTTTATCCTCCTGCGAAGATAAATGACGGAGGCGGCCGGAACGGCGCCAAAACCCAGCATAACCCTCCATGCATAGTCCAGGGGAAGGAAATGTATGGAAACAAGCCCTATGAGGCTTCCAAATAGTAAACCGAAGCCCTGCATTGAAAATACAGAAAGCACCATTTTTCCACGGTTCTTCACACTGGAATATTCACTCATTATTGTGGAGCTTACGGGGTAATCCCCGCCCACTCCTATCCCCAGTATGAATCTGGATATCATGAGCATGGGAATATTAATTGAAAATGCCGATACTATGGCAAAAACCAGTAATATGGTCATCTCCAGACCATAAATGTACCGCCTTCCCTTGATGTCAGCGATCCTCCCGAAGACTATGGCCCCAACAAAAGCCCCAAAGAGGGCCATGGCCCCGATCATTCCTGTTTCAACCGATGCAGCCCCCAGAGGGCCCACATAACTGGTGCCGAATATATTATGGGAATCTGTAATGCCGAAAACTGCAACTATGATTGGAATGGCCGTTGAGGTTACAAAGAGATCATAGGCGTCTGAGAAAAAACCCATACCCGCCGTAAAAATGGTCTTCACATGGAATTTTCCGGTTTTTGCCTGATCAAGCGCACTCAGGATATTGCTGTCATCATTCGCCTTCGACATCACTTGTCACTTCACTATTGTGGCATACCGTATGAGTTTCTCATAAATATTCTATGTATTAATATAGAGAAAATTGTCATCTACTCACAATATATATGCTGATATATTCTACATGTATACGCATTGACTGCGGGCGTAGGGGTAAAATTTATCCTGAAATTCAACATGGCTCACGATGTTTACCAGGAGAGGCGATACCGGCGAAACTGATACCGGCCTCAGGGAAAGAGTCAGCAAGGGTTCAGCACTTGTGAATCTGGAAGGAACTCTGGATGAAACAATAGCATTCATTGGAAATGCCCTGACCCTGGCGCTCTGGGATGACGTGAGGAATGACCTGAGGCAGATGCAGGACGATCTGTTCACCCTTGGCGAGCAAATAACAACATCCGGCAGGGGAAGAAGTATTGGCCCAGAAAGGACCCTGTGGCTGGAGGAGAGGGTCAAGGCATACAGATCGGAGATTGGAAAGATCCGTCTTTTCGTTGTCCCGGACGGATCTCAGCAGGCCACTTCACTGCATGTGGCAAGGACTGTCTCAAGGCGCCTTGAGAGATATGCCGTTTCGGTAACGCGGGAACTTCAGATCGAAACACCAATCCTCACCTATCTCAACAGGATCTCTTCACTGTTGTTCATGCTTGCCATTGTATCAAATAAGAGGCAGGGCATAGAGGAACGCATCTGGAGCATTCACAGGGAATCGTGAGAAGCTATCAAGAACATGGAATGATCATTGCTGCGGAAATGGCAGCTCTTCCGGCTTTATTGCACGAAATGGCCCAAATCTCAATGAAAAGTTCTCCATAATGGTGTTGATAATCCTGCCACGGGGAATATTGACATACCACATAACGTCGGGATTAAGCCCGCAAGGGCGTATCTTTTCAAATCCTCTGATTGCATCCTGGGAGAGGTTAATGGCTATTCCATGGTATGAAATCCCGTGATGGATGGCCATTCCTATTGAGGCAACCTTCCTGATTTTATCGCCTTCATGGATCCATATCCCTGGTTCGTCACCCACGGAAGCCGAATAACCGTAAGCTTTGAGAGAATCTATGATTATGTCCTCTATGCTGTGCACGAATGCCCTGACATCAACATGATCCCCTTCAGCTATCCTGATTATTGGATATATGACAAGCTGGCCCGGCCCGTGATATGTAACATCTCCCCCACGGTCCGTTTTAATGACTTCCACCATGGGATAATTATTCGGGTCGGCCTTTCTCCCTATGGTGTAAACAGGGTTGTGTTCAAGGAAAAGAAGAATCCCGGGAATCCGCCCTGATCGTACTTCGTCCACAAGGAATCTCTGGAGATCCAGGCACGAGGAGTAATCTATCCTGCCAAGATCAACTGCGAGGTTTGAAGTGAAGGGGTAACCCATAAATTCCCTCCGCCATTTCCTTCACACCCTCTGACACTGTTGGGTGCGGATGTATTGTCAGGCCTATGTCCATTGCATTCAGCCCGGATTCTATGGCAAGTGAAAGTTCAGATATGAGTTCAGATGAATGTGGAGCCACAATTCCAGCTCCCCTTACATTATTACGATCATCCGTGTAAATCCTGAATGTCCCTATTGTGTTATTCATGGACAGCGATCGCCCGTTGGCAGCCGCAGGGAAATAGGAGAGCTTGCCTGACAGTTCACCGGTGTATGATACCTCTGGGTCTGAATATATTACGTAAGGCATCGCCCTGTAATCGACCCTGCTGCCTATTCCACATATATTGTCTGCAGCAATTTCGGCATCATAATATGCCTTGTGCGCAAGCATTGGCTGCCCTGACACGTCTCCTATTGCATAGACGCCAGGCACACTTGTCTGTTTCCTGTCATCCGTCCTGATGTAGCCGTGATCCATTTCCAATCCAAGATTTTCAAGCCCGAAGCCCTGAGTGTTAGGCTTCCTTCCAACTGTGAGGAGCACATTGTCGGCAGAAATTGTTTCTCCCCCTTCTATTCTGACCTTATAGGTATCTGCTTTCTCAACTGATTCAACCTTAGTTGATGTGCGTATGGAGACCTTCAGCTCCCTCAGTCGGCGTTCCACAGGCTTTACCAGCTCCCTGTCCACACCAGGCAGAATGCCATCCATCATTTCAATTATGGTGACGGAAGTGCCCAATTTGGCAAATGCCGTGCCCAGTTCAACGCCTATGTATCCTCCGCCAATAATAACCAGGTTTGCTGGAATAGTTTTGACGTCAAGTATTTCCCTGTTGTAATAGACATCCTTCATGGACGGGAATTTTACCGGCACCGAACCGGTTGCAATTATCAGGTTGTTTCCAGTAAAATCTCTGGAGTTTACAGTTATGGTGTTCCGATCCTTTATGAAAGCTTCCCCCTTCTCGATCTGCACCCCGTATGATTTGCACAAAGTTTCGACTCCACCGGTGAGGCGGCCTATCATTCCCCATTTCCATTTCTGCCATTCACCCATGTCAATGCTGATTTCTGATTTCACCCCGGGCATATCATGGAGATAACCCACGGAATGGGAAAGTTCAATGAAAGCCTTTGATGGTATGCACCCGTAATTGAGGCACTCTCCGCCAATCCGATCCTTCTCCACAAGCAGAACCTTCTTGCCCTTCTGGCCAAGGCGTATGGCGGCTGCATATCCTCCCGGGCCGGAACCTATTATTATGACATCAAAATCCATGCACTCACCTCACCAGGAAATACTCAGGTTTCTCGAGAATCTGTTTGATCCTCACCAGGAATCTGGTGGCCATTGCCCCATCAATGAGCCTGTGGTCGCAGGACAGCGAAAGATAGGTTTTCATCTTCTCCTCACCATCTTCCCTGACCTTTCTGATCCTGTGTACGCCAAGAATTGCCACCTCAGGGAAATTGATGATGGGCGTTGACATGAGTCCGCCTATGGTACCCACATTTGTGACGGTAAAGGTAGAATCCTGAACCTCGGACAGCTTAAGATCGCTGGTTCTGGCCCTGGAGGCAAGATCCGCAATTTCACCTGCTATCTTCAGAAGGCTCTTAGTGTCTGCATTCTTGACAACCGCAACATTCAGCCCGTTTGGTGTATCAACAGCCATCCCTATATTGTAGGACTTCCTCAGTGTATAGTTTTTTGAAGCTTCGTTGTATATTGCGTTAAGGTACGGGTACTCCTTCAGGGCAACGGTTGATGCCTTCACAAAGAACGATGTGTACGTCAGCTTGGTGTCCATCGCGGCAAGGTCAGATATCATTGTGGAGATACGCGTCATATCCACTTCCTCGACTACGGTGAAGTGCGGTATGATCTGCTTGGATTTCGTCATATTTTCAAATATGATCCTTCTCAATCCCCTGGGTTCCAGAATTTCATCCTGCTGGTTTTCCGGAACAGGTTCCGGGGCACTCTTAGTCTGGGCCTTTCCTTTCTCTGTTTGAATTGCAGGTTCAACTTGCTTTTCTGCACCCTTTTCAATGCGCCTCTCAAGGTCATCAAGGGTTATACGCCCATTCTGGGCACTTCCTGATAGAGTTGATAAATCTATGCCTTTCTCTCTGGCTATTCTCCTTACGGCAGGCGAGGCAAGGATTCTCCCGCCGGCGGGTTGAACAGGGATCGCTGAAGCAACCTCAACTTTCGCTGTTGCTTCCTTTGGAGCGGGTTTCTCCACCGGTGTGGCTTCGCCACCATCTATTATGATCATTTCAGATCCAACAGAAACGACCTGGCCTTCCTGGAACAGTATCTTCTTTACTGTACCCTCGACGGGTGACGGAATCTTTACAGTGACCTTGTCCGTCATAACCTCCACCATATCCTGTTCCCTTGAAATGTGATCGCCTTCCTTTACGTGCCATTTTACAATTTCCCCTTCCGACACGCCTTCGCCTATATCCGGCAACTTGAAACTGTACATCTTGATCACCTGAATTTCAGAAGTTTGTCAACTGCATCCATTATCCTTTTCTCATCCGGGAGGTAATGATCCTCAAGCCTGTATGGAAAAGGCGTATCGGGCCCAGTAACCCTGAGTATTGGGGCATAGAGGTATTCAATCATCCGTTCAGATATCATGGCTGAGATCTCAGCTCCCATCCCCAGTGTTCTCGGAGCTTCATGCACGATCATCACCCTTCCTGTCTTCTTTACGGAAGTGCTGATTGTGCCAATGTCAAGCGGGCTGAGGGTCATCAGGTCTATGACATCCGCATCCACCCCGTTCTTTTCAACTGCCGATAACACCGTGGGGACCATTGAGCCATATGTGATGATGGTGATGGAATCACCCTCCCTAGCTTTCCTAGCTTTGCCTATCTCTACTTTGTAATCATTCTCTGGGACTTCCATTTTCTGGAATCTGTAGAGTTTCTTTGGCTCAAGGAATATCACAGGGTCCCCAAGGTCCAGTGAAGCGGAGAGAAGCCCCTTTGCATCATATGGATTGGAAGGAGTTACAACGGTGAGTCCGGCAGTGTGCACGAAATACGATTCTCCGCTCTGGGAATGATAAAGCCCACCACGTATGCCGCCGCCATAGGGGGTTCTGAGCACAAGAGGAACTGTGATCTTTCCTGCTGTCCTGTACCTCATCTTTGCCATCTGATTTATGATCTGGTCCATTGCGGTGTATATGAAGTCCTGAAACTGTATTTCCGGAACTGGTTTGAGCCCGTAGACAGCCATTCCGATGGCCATTCCAACAATACCAAGCTCCGTCAGTGGAGTATCTATGACCCTCTGCTGTCCATATTTGCCCTGCAGACCATCGGTAACCCTGAACACTCCCCCGTCTTTTCCGATGTCCTCCCCCAGAAGTATAATGGAATCGTCTGCAGCCATCTTCATGTCAAGTGTGCTGTTTATTGCCTGAACCATATTCATTGTGCTCAAAGGATCTCACCCCTTTCCTCCTTTATTATCCACGTCTCGTTTCCATATACATCCTGGAACATCGTTTCAGGATCTGGTGGCGGTACCTTTTCCTGTTGATCAAACTTCTCGTTCACTATCCTTATGGACTCGTTCTTAACCTTATCCACGAGCTGATCGTTAATCAGCCCCATTGCCTTCAGAGCGTTCTGAGTTACAACTATGGGATCGCGATCAGATCCATCCTGCACAATGTCACTTTCGTACTTTGATGGATCGTCAGACGTGGAATGCGGCCCCATTCTGAAGCATCTTGCTTCAAGAAGCGCGGGTCCCTTACCAGATCTCACGTGGTCAACAGCCTGTTGCGCTACCCTGTACATCTCTACCATGTTATTGCCATCTGCCTTGAAACCTGCCATTCCATAAGCTTCTGCTTTTTTCCATATCTCAGTTTTTGTCTGTTTTTCAACAGGCAGCGAAATTGCAAGGCCGTTGTTCTCGCAGAAGAATAGCACAGGGAGGTTAAATACGGCAGCCATGTTCATGGCCGAGTGAAAATCTGGAGTGGATGAGGATCCGTCGCCAAAGCTGGCAACTACTATTCCGGGCTCATGGCGGTAAACCTTGGCAAAGGCTGTGCCCACGGCAAGCGGAAGATTTGTGGCCACAGGACTTGGGACAGACATGAAATTATAGTCCCTGGCGACAAGGTGGCTTGGCATCTGCCGACCCTTCGCAAGATCATCCCTGTTGCCGAATACCTGATTGAGGACAATTTCCAGCGGGACCCCGCGATGCAGCATCATGGGAACATCCCTGTAATACTCGTAAAGCAGATCATCCTTTGAAAGTGCCATGGAGAGTCCTATCTGTGCCGCCTCCTGGCCCATTGTGGGAGTATAGAAACCCACCCTTCCCTGCCTCTGTGCCGTTATTATCTTTTTGTCAAGGGTTCTGGAAAGAATCATGGCTCCGAAACCCCTGATGTGCTTTTCCTTTTCTACCTGCTCATTAATAACTTCGGTCATTTTTTCAACCTCCTTTTTGCCCATGCTTCTGCTGCCCTGTAGGATGTCCTCACAAGAGGGCCGGAAGCTACGTATGAGAAACCCATGGAATAGCCAATTTTCTCAAATTTTGCGAACCTTTCCACGGGTGAGTATTCCACAACTTCCAGCTGCATCCTCGATGGCCTCAGATACTGCCCAACTGTTACAATGTCAACACCGGCAGATCGCAGATCTCTGAGCGTCTCCGCGACCTCATCATCATGCTCGCCAAGTCCCAGCATTATAGACGATTTTGTCAGCATTTCCGGGTTGAGGTCCTTAACATACCTCAAAAGGTCCAGTGACTGATCGTACCCTGCTCTCGGGTCCCGTACGCCGGGTGTGAGCCTTCGGACAGTCTCAACGTTATGCGCCAGAACAGATGGATCGGCATCCACAATCATACGTATGAGGTCCCGTTCTCCACGGAAATCAGGAATCAGAACCTCTACATGGGGTATATTCTGTTTCACTCTGCGGATAACACTTGAAAAGTGATGGGCGCCCTGATCTGGAAGGTCGTCCCTGTCAACTGATGTGATGACAACATAGCTGAGTCCCATAAGGCTGGCGGCGTGTGCAACTTTTTCAGGTTCATCAGGATCAAGGGGTTGCATTTTCCCATGGGTTACGGAACAGAATCTGCAGCCCCGGGAGCAGTTGCTGCCCATTATCATAAAGGTTGCCGTGCCGGATCCCCAGCATTCTGCAACATTTGGACACCTGGCTTCTTCACAGACTGTGTGAAGAGTACGTTCATGGATAGTTTCCCTCAGCCTGATATAATTTTCACCTGAGGGTATGTTAACCTTGACGTATTCCGGTCTCACAGTTCAATATGCAAATAATATATTCATAGCTATCGTTCTGAGAATACTGAAAATGACCATGAATGCATCACAACATTTTTATACATACCGCAAAAATGGTTTTACCGGGTTCTTCTGCGATATCCGACTTAAACTTCCAGCGAATTTCATGGTATAGTTCACAGAGATGGATTCAAAGCCAAGGGGGGCGTCATCTATTTCTCAGAATCCTTATCATATTTCTTCAAAATTTTCAGAGTTCCGTGCCAGCATGAAATTATAAAAATGTAAATCATTGGAGTTCAGCAAGGTTCTGTTCTTTCCCCATGATATTTATCTCATTTGCCTGGAACGCCACAATAGCAAAAAAAGTGTTTATGATCATTTGTCACCGATGCCCGGCCCTGTGATCATCTGGTAATCCGGACATAAATTCCGGCTTTGTCATTCCCCCGCCATATCTGGACCATGATCCCATTGAAAGTTAGCAGATTATTTTCTTTACCGCGGCAAATGAAGCATCCGGGCTGCAGCCATAGGATTATGGCCGAATCTCCTTCATTTTTTTCGGCCCGATTCTGCCTCCAAAGAAAGAGATAGCGAAGCTTAGTCAGAAAATGTGAACATGAAATCGCAAAATATGCTTACGGCAAATTTTAGAAAACCCCTTATATAGCAAAATGTTTGTTATGTTGTAAATGTCAAAGCTGCCCATATTTTTCTACAGATATTTGGGGTCAAGGTTTCTTTCAAGCGTCGTTTACAATACTTTCATGATTTTCTTCCTGTGGGAACTGGTAGTTAAGTTTAAATCAGTATTTCTGGCAGGCCTGATTCCAACTATTTCCCTTGCCGCTGAACTTTTCGCTGCTATTCCTGTGGGACATCTGATAGACAGATTCAACAGCACCAAACTGAGCATGCTTTCGTCAGCCCTTATGCTGGCAGGAATCAGTGTGTTGATTGCCGGCCAGAGAATCTTATTTGTATATACGGCGACCATATTTGTCTCAGTGGGCCTCTCCATGAAGGGCGACACAATTTCTGCAACCATTAAAAAAAATCTGGATCAGGATAGGTTCACATCTGCAAACCAGTGGCTCCAGGCGGCCTCTTATGCGTCAGGCCTCATAGGGACACTGTTCGGTGGGCTATCCATATTATATTTTAGACACGGATTTTTGAGCGTTATCCTGGCACTCTCGCTGGCGGCCTTTATAATCTCATTCCCCATCCGTGAAGGGACCAGTGGCGCGGGAAGGACAAAGGCATTCTCCGAGATAGCCTCGTCTCTTGTATTCATAAAGAAAATTTCGGGGTTTTTAGTTTTAGGGTTTGCGCTTAATGGCCTCATTATCTCTCTGGACGTGTACTCGTCCGGGCTCTTTCATCTCATACTCAAGGTAAGCGCCATCTATTACACATTATTTGTAGCCTTCCTTTCCATTGGGGGTATAATCGGTGCGGTCATTTCGGGCAAGCTCAAAGGGTACATCAATACTGCCAACAGAGTATCCATGCTTGTTCTTTTGTTTTCTCCGGCAATACTCGTAATCGCTTTATACAGAAGTGCCACTGCTGATATTGTGGATTCATTTTTGCTCGGTATACTGCTACCCGTAATCAATATCCCCCTTCAGGTAAATTTGATGAAGGTGATTCCAAGAAACATTTACGGGAAAGTGACCGCGTTCCTGAAGGTTTTTCTTGGAGGGGCAACGCCTGGAATGGCAGCTGTTTTTTCCTTCCTGGCACTGTTTCTGAGAGTGGACATAATTCTTCTCTATATTGGAATAATTATTTTTCCAGTAAGTGCTCTTGCCTTCCTGGTTCTGCCAAAGTTCTTTGCCATGGCAGGCGATGCATCTTCAGGCTTTCAAGAAGCAGGTGAAATATAAAATCAGCTTCCTGTGGTGCACCAATAAGAAATCAGCACTTTAATGAGACTCCTTATTCTGTCTTTTACAGTCATTTTGCAGAACTGAGGATTATCGCATAGGGCCTGCCTACCACATTACGCAAAATTCATGGCCCAACAACAAGGGTCACTTCAAGGTTTCCCACGTAATTGGAAGCAGGTGTTGATACCGTGAAGGAAAGGGTCGCAGTAGTGCCCTGCTTCACAACAAAGGGGAGAGGCGAAGATGATTTTATAATGAAACCCGGTGTATTTGAGGATATGGAGAGAACGGAACCCGGTGAAGCGCCTCTGTTTGTGAGGCTAATGGTGAATGTATGATCTGTTCCACCTGAAATTGTATGAATGTTCTCCTGAATATATTGAACAGAGGGCCCAAGATTTCCAGATCCTGCTGCATATTGCAGATTCACCTGAAGCCACATGACGTTAACGGTCTCGTCCGTGCCCATATGGGAAAACGCAAAGTATCCCGAGACAACTATGATTACAGCAATGGCCACATATGTCATTCGTTTCCTGTTGCTCTTCATTTCCGGGGAGTACTGTGATTCGATGGGTTGCATTCGTATGAGTGATCACAGATTCAATAGATAAGCCTGTTTACTTCACTGCGCAAACTGTTTCATGATGACAGAATTCGTCGAAGGAGCAAGGAATAATGCAATCTGCAAACAGCTTATATATGTCGCCAGTGATAACCAGAACTGATGGCAGTTCCCATTACAAGCCCGACACTGGCTTTCATAGGAAACACTGAATTGATCATCGATTATGTCCTTTCATTCACCATCGTCCCTTTTGTCCTGTACTGGTGGTACAGGTCATACAGCAGAATGGGTATAACCTTCAGGAAGATGGTTGACTATGGCTGGCACAATGGCCCGCGTATGTTAAGGCAGATTCTTGGCTATGGCTTCTTCCACAGAAAAAATCTTAAAAACAGATATGCCGGAATAATGCATTTCCTCATCTCATGGGGTATCCTCATACTTTTTATCGCCACGTCGCTGATATTTCTATCCCATGACCTGCTGAAACCAACAATTCATCGCGGGATTCTTGTTGGTGATTTTTACCTTAATTTCGAGGTTTGGGCCGATCTGGGCGGTGTAATGCTCATAGCAGGCATCATAATGGCATATGCCAGGCGCCTGCACAAGAAAGTGAAGCTGGACACAAAGAATGAGGATTATATTCTTCTCACTGCGCTTCTAATTATGGCGCTGGAAGGTTTCTTCCTGGGAGCACTGAAAATATATCTTTTCAGGCAGCCATTTGATGTTTACAGGTTTGTTGAATGGCCCATGAGCTACATGTTCGGAACAATGAGTGCGGACTCCGGGATTGAGCTATACAGAATAATGTGGATGGCACACGTCATAACCGGATTCCTTCTGGCAGCATATCTCCCGTTCTCAAAGCTTTCCCATATGGCACTCGCCATGGTAATGATCGGAGAGAAGAAAATAAGGAAGAGGGGCGAGCTTCCAACACCATTTATTCTCGCAGATGCTCTGGAAAGCGGCAATTTTGATTTCAAGGTTGGCACAAAAAACATCAGTGATCTCACCTCATTTCAGAAGATTGACGCCCTTGCCTGCACTGACTGCGGGAGATGTGAACGGGCCTGCCCGGCATTTATTGCCGGTTCTGATCTGAGCCCAAGGGCAGTGGTTCAGAATATAAAGAAAAATGTTTATGGAGAGGGGGAGCTAACCCAGCTGGCCCTTACTGAGAATGCCGCGTGGGCATGCACGACATGCCAGGCATGTGTTGAGGAGTGCCCGGTCCTCATTGAACCATTCTCATTCATAATGGACGTAAGGAAGAATCTCGTGATGGAGAACAGGTTCAGCAAACAGGCTGGAACATATTTCAACAATCTGACGAATACTCAGAATCCCTTTGGCAACAGCCCATCTGACAGGGACGCTATGCTTGAATTTGCTCCGAAATTTCAGGAAGGAACTGAATACCTCTACTGGGTTGGATGTATGGGTGCATTCGATCCACGCGACAACAAGACAGCGAAGACGGTAATCTCATTACTTAAGAAAGCGGGCGTAAATTTTGGAATCCTGGGCTCGGAGGAGAAGTGCGTGGGTGAAACCGCACGGAGAATGGGAGAGGAGGGAAGATACCAGGAGCTTGTGATGCAGAATGTTGAAACACTCAATGGCCATGGCGTAAAGAAAATAATAACTGCATGCCCGCACTGCTACAATACTTTCAAGAATGAGTATCCTAAGTTCGGATTAAATGCAGAAGTCGTCCATCATAGCAAGTTCCTTGCAGATCTTGTCGAGGATGGGAAACTCAAAGTTAATAAAACTCAGGATACAGTAACACTTCACGATCCATGCTACCTTGGGCGAGTAAATAATGAGTATGAGAATACCAGATTTATCCTGAATTCTTCATCAACTCTGAAGGAAATGGAAAGATCCAGGGAAAACAGCATGTGCTGCGGTGCAGGCGGCGGCAACTACTGGTACAAGGTTGAGAGCCAGGATTCAATAAGCCAGATTAGGATGAAACAGGCACTGGAGACCGGTGCGAACAAACTGGCCGTAGCCTGTCCTTTCTGCATGCCCATGATGGAAGACGCCTCAAGGACACTGAACGCTGGAGATAAAATACAGATAAGGGATATTGCGGAAATTATAGACGAAAATCTTGTTGAATAATTTCCTGGGCACCATTCAGGTACGGATATAAATTTTATATATAGTAAATCTAGTATCTATATAGATATAGTCTTGACAATATATTATTTGCATCACACTTATTCCTGCTTTTGAAATTTATATTCTGGTATGACTACCGAAACAAAACCGGACTTGATAGAGTCCATGAATGAGACAAAAACCAGTGGTTTCCATTACAAGACCTGGATAGTGTCAGGGCTTGGCTTCTTCACTGATGCCTACGACCTTTTCATAATAGGCGTGGTAACAAGCATACTGGTGCTTTCAGGTTGGAGCAAGTTCACGACCCTTCAATCTTCACTGCTGGATTCCACGGCGCTTCTGTCAGCGGTCATAGGAGCAGTGATATTCGGAAGACTGCTCGACAAACTTGGCAGAAAGGCAGTATACGGCGTTGAACTCATAATACTTGTAATAGGCGCCCTTGGAAGTGCATTTCTGACACCAACGAATGGGGTATACATACTGATAATATGGAGGTTCATCCTGGGTATCGGAATAGGCGGAGATTATGCAACAAGCTCTACCATAATGGCAGAATATTCCAATACAGCCCACAGGGGAAAACTTGTTGGGATGGTCTTTTCAATGCAGTCCCTCGGTCTACTTGCAGGGCCCCTGGTAGCACTAGGCCTGATATATTCAGGGATCAGCCTTACACTTGTATGGAAGCTTCTCCTGGCAATCGGTGCTATTCCGCCTCTCCTTGTAATATATTACCGGAGAAGAATGCCTGAAACGCCAAGATATCTGCTCAGGGTCAAGGGAAATGCACAGGAAGCAGCTAAAAACTGGCAGAAATATACAGGCATAGCGGCATCAGCAGATGCTGGAACAGAAACTGTCAGGCAGTCGTGGACGCAGATAATGAAGCAGAGGAAATTTATCCTGACTCTTATTGGAACGGCTGGCACATGGTTCCTGATGGACTGGGCACTCTACGGTAACTCCATAATGTCCAGTTCAATGCTGGGTGTTCTTGTACCCGCATCTGTGACAGGGATACATCACCTAATAAGGACAACTGAATATTCAGCAATGGTGTTTGGTTTTGCAGCCCTGCCAGGATACTGGCTTGCTACCTTTACAGTGGACAGGATCGGAAGGAAAACAATACAGAGCATAGGGTTTGCTGCAATGGCAGTATCCTTCGCAATACTCGGCATATTTAACCAGCTGCTTTCAGCATCATATATCACGGAGTTCCTTACAGTGTATGGACTGAGTTACTTCTTCATAGAATTCGGGCCAAATGTGACCACATTCATATACCCGCCTGAAGTATTTCCCACAAAGGTCAGGGGCTTCGGAGCAGGGGCATCAGCGGCTGGCGGAAAGACTGGCGCGTTTGTGGGGACATTCCTCAATGCCATAATACTGGCATCGTCAATAGGCGAATCCGGGCTCTTCCTGATACTAGCAGCACTTGCGGCAATAGGTCTTGTGTTCACACTGGTGCTTCTGCCAGAACCAAAGAGGCAGGACCTTGATCAAATATCCGGTGAGAATGCTCTGATTGGCGGGGTCCCAACGAATACAGGCTTAAAGCAGCACTGAATTTTTTTGCCAGGCCATTTTTACCTTTAAATCCATCATATTATATTTCCATATAAATGGATAAAGGAATTTTTCATTCCCAACTTTACATATCAGCATAGTTTCAGGCTATGAAAATAAAGGTGGTGAAATGCCATCACTGTTTTAGGGCCGAAACTAATTTTGGCACTATCTGGAAAAGGTCGCCGACAATTCCATAGTCAGCTTCCTCAAAAATAGGTGCGCTTTTGTCCTTGTTAATTGCCACCACCACTCTGGATGTTCTCATTCCTGCTATGTGCTGGATCTGTCCCGAGATGCCAAGTGCAATGTAGAGCTTTGGCTTCACTTTCTTTCCGGAAAGCCCCACCTGCCTGTCTTCACTCAGCCACTGATAATCAAGGCATACGGGCCTTGAGCCGGCAATCTCGCCATGCACAGCTTCAGCAAGGGGTTTTACCTTTTCTATATTTTCCTTGCTGCCAATTCCCCTGCCAACTGATACGATAACCTGCGCCTTTTCTATGTTGACGGAGCCAGCCATCTTGTCTATCCGGTTGACAATAGTAATTTTAGAGGCGGGGAGCTCAACCTTTACAAGCTCTGATCTGCTCTGTGATCTGGAAGCCTCTGAAATTCCCGGCATTACCGTAAGGACTCTTGCACTGGACTCCTCCTCAAGAAGGGTTTTTCCTCCGTAAAAGAAACGCTTAGTGACAATTTTTCCATCCCTGAAGACGAGGTCACTGATTTCGGTCATTGCAGGAAGATTGAGTGCCTCAGACAGCATTCCTGCAACCTCCCTCCCCCTTACGGTTGATCCGGCAAGGAAGAGATCATATTTGCCCTCAGCAAAGATCTTTGATAATGACTGGGATATGGCATCAGTTCCCGGGGTACCGGTAAGTTCGTATAACTTTGCAGCGCCGTACTGGTCAATGCTTTCCATTACTGGTGATACTACTGCAGCGTCGGCGTCGCTTTTGCCTCTAATCGAAGTTAGAATCTGCGCAACTATCTCCTGATTGTCAGAAAAAACAAGTGCTTTCATCTTATGGCCTCCTTTATTGCCTTTGATACTTCAGACACACCTTTGTCCACGTCCTCGAACACGATGCGTTTCCTGTCGCTCTTGGGTGCCCTGTTTGAGATCACAACTGACGTGAATTTTTCCTTTGGCCCTGCAGGCTGCGTGTTAATTGGCTTCCTGCCTGCAGCCATGATCTGAAGTACAGGGGGGAGGCGCGGCTCATTTATTTCCTGGGCCACAGAAATTATGGCAGGCGTATCGCTTTTGATTTCAAGGTTGTATTCCTCAAGCGCAGATGTTACCTTTGCAGTTTTTCCGTCCATTTCTATCCTGACAGCGTTTCCAAGAAGCGGTTCTCCGGTCAGTGCTGATATTTTTCCCGCAAGAAGGCCGGTATAGGAATCTGCAGATTGATTGCCGAGTATCACAAGATCATGAGGTATGGTTTTTATCTTTTCGGCCAGGACCTTTGCCGTAACCTCGGGATGGTTGCCATCATATCCGGTAAGCAGAAATCCTTCGTCAACCCCCATAGCATAAGATTCTTTCATGGCCGCGGATGACCTGTCTGTCCCGAATATGATCGCAGACACCTTTCCGCCGTGCTTCTCCTTTAACTTTACTGCAGCTTCTATGGCATTCTTGCTGAGATTTTCAACCCTGAGCGGCAGATTCTGAAGAATCGGCTCACCTGTGCCCGGGTCTGTCTTCATCTGGTCTATGTCCGGTATCTGTTTCACAAGAACAATGACGTTATACGGCATTTAATCACGCTTCATTCCAATAGCCCTTGCATATCCTTATACATTTCGCCGGGAACTGGCACGTAATGGCATTCCACGGAAAAACATAAAAATGGGTAAAAATAGCAATAGTTGTGCAATAAATGATTTATAGAGTCTGCTAAATAACCACAAAAACTTATTTAGATCACATCGCACTTACAAACAGAGTGATATGATGGAAAAGGACAGAGAAGTGTACCTGGTGCACTACAAGAGGACCGCGTTCTCACGGTCAAGGCCCAATGCCCCAGAGAAGGATGTATTCAACAGCATAAGAATGGATGAGGCTCTGGGACAGCTTATCAGAAATTCAGTGTCCGAGACAGGGATCAAGGCCGAGGAGATCAATGATGTGATAACAGGATGTGCCATACAGGCCGATGAAAACTGGCTGTATGGCGGCCGCCACCCGGTTTTTATGGCTGGTCTCCCCTTCAATGTCCCATCCATGTCCCTTGACAGGGCATGCTCATCATCCCTCAACGCCATGAGCATAGGAGCAATGGAGATAATGACCGGAAATTCTGATATAGTACTGGCCGGCGGCATGGAGCATATGACGCATGTCCCCCTATCCAACAACCCACACGTGAAGCCGAACATAAAGCTCATTGTACGGCCAGAATACGCTAAATACGACATGACCACATCATACAACATGGGGCTTACAGCCGAGAAACTTGCCAAGGTGAAGAATATTGAGAGGGAAGACATGGATCGCTTCTCAATGGAAAGCCACAGGAAGGCT
>JAJZAW010000109.1 GCA_021799185.1 Thermoplasmata archaeon | reverse complement strand
GGATCTAATAACTTCTGGAAATATAGACATCATACAGCCCAATGTAGGACGTGCCGGAGGTTTCACTGAAGTAAGAAATATACTTTCGATGGCTAGGGCCTACGGCATACCTTATGCACCTCACACGGGGAGCTCATCCGGCGTAACAATGACCGCTGAGCTACATCTGGCAGCCTATGCACAAAATTTCCTGACATACGAGTACATGAGAACCGCATGGTCTCATGAGCAATCCAATCCGCTAAAGACCGATTTGCTGAAGGTTAACCTAGATACACAAACAGGGGGGAAGATAAGAACTCCCAAAACCGAGGGGCTTGGAATAGACCTAAATGAGTTGACAGTGAAGAAATACCTGGTAAGTTAGGAACTCACACTTTTATCATTCCTCTATTTAGGTAATTTCCCATGTAGAATTTTACAAATGAGACGAATTTGCTTACAGTTTCATTCGTCCCGTTCCACCTATCCACCAGAGAAAGGTTAGTTTTAACATCTGTCTCGATAGGCAACCATCCAATGTATCCGTTTTTTATTTGCTTTTCTGCCTGTACCATTGCCACTATGGATACCCCAAGACCTTCGGAGACAGCATTTATTACTGACGATGAGTTTTCCAAGCGGAATACGATTTTCAGATCGTTCTCTGACATCCCTGCACGCCGCAGTATCTTTTCAATCTGGGCCTGCACTCCTGAACTACTATACCTGGAAATATAGGGCATTTCTGTCAGATCCTTTGGCCTAAGAATCTTCCTGTTCAGGAATTCGCAACCAACCGGAGCAATAAAAATAAGCTCTATATCAGTTAGTTCGGTTATGCCCATTTTAGAAATAACCGAGTGAAACTCTGGAAAGTCCAAGCTTACTGCGAACCCCACATCAGATTTTGCGTCAACAAGTTTCTGGATAGTCTCGTGAGAACTGCCAATCTCCATATCCACAGATATATCCATATTCTTATCCCTGAAGCTCTTGATCAGCCCAGGCAAAAGATATATTGCTGCGATTTCCCCCGACGACACTTTAATGGTTTTAGGAACATGGCTTTCTGCATGTCTCTTGGAGTACCTGCTCATTATGGAGACAACCTGTATGGCATCAGTATAAAATTCCTTACCAAACTGCGTGATCTCAAGCTTTCTTGCATCACGTGAAAAGAGTTCCTTTCCCAGCATGTCTTCGAGTTGCTTTAATCGGTAACTTACGGTGGCTTCAGTCAATCCAAGGTTGATAGCTGTTTTGTGCATGTTTCCGGATTTTGAGAGATCCAGAAACACTTCCAAGTAATCGAGATTCACCTCTGACAATATCTCAATTAATGCATAAACATTGTTGATAGAATGATTTGTAACTTCAGTTTATTACTAAAAAACTTTGTTTTGCATGGGGTTTCCATTTTGACTATAAAAAGGTCAAACTATCTGCCCCTTCACACTTTTGTACGGGCCCGTTATTAGGACGGATGTTTCAGGGAAGCTCTAATGGTAAGGCACTGGCGAATTAACAGTTGTAAAGTCGTGTTCTGTCCCTGGCACACCCAGTGACCATATTATATGGCAGTCCAGAGCAGAAAAAGCCAATGAAGAAACCTACATGAACATTCCATGAACCCAGCATATTAGTGAGAAACATTTAGCCGATAGAATGAAATGCTCTGCTCTAGAAGCAAACCATCGCTACATAGAACTAACGATTCTAAATTTTACCTATATGTGGTGCTTTGAGCAAAAGGATTTGAAACTAAAATGATGAATCATCAACAGCATTTTAATCAAAATTCGCATTGGCTGTAGATAAAATATTTGAGGCAAAACCTGCGTCATAATATGGCTATACCTCAATTTGATAGCAAAAAAAAGACGCCCCTATCTCATGACTAACAACAGAATGAGAATCAACTGCTCTATCAATCAAATATAATTTGAACATTATTCCACAATATTTTCCCGTAGCTCAATGTATGGGTAATCAGTTGATAAGGTCATCATTGCATTCATGGGGATGAGCATCTGGCTATCCGCCACATGGCCGAATGGAAGCCCATAAATAGAAGGCTTCTGCAACTCGGTGAGGTATAGCTGCACTATATCTTCAATATACGGCATGGGTTCTTCTATGTCAACTATCTGCTTGAAATCCCCGAGGGCAAAGCCAACGAATCTGCCAAGAATGCCAGAAAGCTGCATAACAGAGAAATACCTGTCCAGATCTCCGGATGTTATGCCCGTATCCTCAGCAAATAGTATCCGACCGTTGGATGAAGGAAGATAATTTGTCCCTATGAGGGATGAATACACTGAAATATTAGTGCCAACAGAACGCCCGTCTACTTTCCCCCTGTAAATGTACTTGACAACATTATCCACGAACTGTGAAAGATCTTCTGATTTTCCGGAGAGGACTTCAATGTAGTTCCTGAAGGTTGCCTTGCTGTATTCATCCGGATCAGAGGCAGGCATGGGCCCATGGAATGTTATGAGGCCGGAGAGCTTGTTGATTGCCATATGCAGGGCGGTTATGTCACTGTAGCCAACAAATATCTTGGGATGTTCCCTGATAAGATCGTAATCCAGATAGGGCAGTATATGGATTGAGCCGTATCCCCCTCTTGCACAGAGAATTGCTTTCACGGAATCATCAGAGAATGCAGTCATGATCTCGTCAGCCCTGTCCTGGCTGGGAGCTGAAAGTGAATTTCTCTGCACCAGCTTCCTGATATTTTTTCCAAGGGAAATCCGATAACCCATCTTGCTAAGCCTGGTGACACTCTTTGATAATGCCCTCATATCAGGAACACTTGCAGGAGCTATGATTCTTATCTCATCACCTGGCTTTAATGATGGCGGCCTTACTGTTTCCTTAATTTCACTGTAATCCTCTTTCATTTCTTTCTTGCCTCCCTGAATTCATTCAGAATCTGCTCTTTCATTTCATCGCTTGATGCCCTTATGGCGGCGTTGACTGTTGCCTCAATGGCAATGGAAAGATTTGCAGCGCACGAGTGCGGTTCCGAAGCTATCCTGAAATCATCGGAATGGCCTGCTATGCCAGGAAAGCCTATCTGCATATCCATGTGGCCAGTAGGGACACCCATGCTGACATTGGCTTCGTCAGTGCTTCCAGAGGGTATCTGGGCTTCATTGTCAACATTTACTGGACTGATGCCGAGCTTTTCCAGTTCACTGTATAGCAGGGAATCAAGCGATCTGGAATGCAGATAGCTCTCATACAGCGGCGTTATTGGCCTCACAGTGGCAGCTGATCCATACCCATTTCCAATGGATATTGCCAAATTTTTAACCTTTTCAGAAAATTCCCTCACGAATTCTGATGATGTTGATCGGATTTCAACGTCCATAACTGCCCTTTCAGGGATGACATTGGTTGCCTGCCCGCCCTCCCTGATCACCATTCCTATAACAAGGTGCTTATCGTTCTTTGCCCATCCTCTCATATTGTTGATGGCGGAGTATGTGCTTACAGCCGCATCCAAAGCATTTATTCCCAGCTGAGGCGCGTCAGCGCCGTGGGAGGCCTTCCCCTTAAACGTGATCTGCAGGGTTATGTCAGCAAGTGAAGTTGATCCAACCCCCCAGCGATCATCAGCATGAAATCCGAACACCATGTCAATGTCATCAAAGATTCCCTCTGACGCCATTTTCACCTTGCTTCCAGCATACTCACCAATTCCCTCCTCCGAAGGCGTTCCGATTACAACAATCCTGACATCCTTGGATAGATCCTTAAGCACCGAGGCGCATCCTACTGCCCATGCTGCAATAAGATTATGTCCGCAGGAATGGCCGTTTGGAAGAGCGTCATATTCCGCAAGGAAACCAATTGCGGTGCTGCCACTTCCAAATTCTGCCTTAAAGGCTGTCTTCATATTCAGAATGGATCTGGTGATTGCAAAACCCTCCTCTGAAAGAAAGTCGCAAAGGGCTTGAGAGGATTCTATTTCCTGGCTGCCAGGTTCCGCTAAACTGTATATGCGATCCGACAGATCGATGATCCTTTCCATCCGGCTGGAAATTAAGCCTTTTATGTCCGGCATGATGGATATCTAAGGCATTTTGAATATATAACTGCATTCAGGTAATAAGTTTTCATTCCAGCATGTGGATGCCTTGGGCTAATGAATTAGTGGAGCTTCATGAATGAATTTGCACATGAATTGCAATTAAATTTGAAAAAATCCCTTAACTCTTTTGTAAATCATTCCCTATGGACAGCAAGACAGTAATGTACGTGGCGGCAGTTTTCATAGCCCTTACAATAATAATGGGCGGGCTGTTCGTCTTTGAATATTCGTCGGCAGGAAGTGAAAGAGCAAGCTATAGCTCATTGAACGCAAGTTTCATGAGCCAGCAGTCTTCAGTTGTTTTAAATGATGCTTATGCGCACTGGGACTATATTGCCATTGAAAACGTGTCCCTGCTGGAACCGCAATACCTCAGCAATGCTACTTTGAACTGGATTGGCGGACCGCTGACCGGAACATATCATGATGTGCAAAACATAACCACAGTATGGAACAGATTCTTTGGCCTCTGGTCTGCTGTGTGGTATTATACTGTATCACCGCCTGCGGTAGTAATAACTGGAAATTCCGCTACAGTGACCTCACTGAATCAGTTTGTTCTTACTCCGAACAGTGCAGGAATTCAGGCACAGTATCTCAACATAAGTTATTCCCTGAAATACATGAATGTAAACACCTCATGGTACATATACAGCGAAACATGGCATATTGTGGGCTCCGGATACATATCGCCCACACAGCAGTTCACTCTTACGAACTACGTGAGTAACCTGGCTTTCAGCCACTGGAACAATATTGCAATAGAGAATAATACAACGGTAATGCAGCAGTACGCATCCAATGCAACCCTGCATTGGGTTGGCGGGCCGCTGAATGGCACCTACTCAGGAATTTCACAGATCAACACAACTTGGAACAGGTTTTTCAGTCTATGGTCAGCGGTATGGTTCTATTCTGAGGCACCTCCCGTTGTAACAGTAACAGGCAACACAGCAAATGTAAGCGCCGATATTCAGTTTATAGTTCAGAATGCAGCAAATACTTCACAGTTCAACTACATCAACGTGTCATATGATATAATGTATTACAACACAGGCTTTTCAACTGCGCACGGTCTTCCCACATATATGATCTACGATGAGGTGTTCCAGATCACAGGGAGCAATGTCATAAGCAAAATC
>JAJZAW010000108.1 GCA_021799185.1 Thermoplasmata archaeon | reverse complement strand
CGATCTAAGACCTGGAGGCACAAAAATGACAAGGGACACGAACATCAGGAAGGTACTGGTCATAGGATCTGGCCCTGTGGTCATAGGGCAGGCTGCCGAATTCGATTATGCCGGGTCTCAGGCATGCCTTTCCCTCAGGGAGGAGGGAATACAGGTAGTGCTTGTAAATTCAAATCCAGCAACAATACAGACAGACCACGCTATTGCTGACCGAGTTTACATTGAGCCACTCACTCCGGAGGCCGTAGAATCCATTGCCATAAGGGAGAATGTTGATTCAATACTTCCATCAATGGGAGGGCAGACTGCACTTAACATGGCCCTTTCGCTGAAAAAAAGAGGCTTCCTTGAGCGAACCGGCATCAGGATACTTGGAACTTCCGCTGAATCCATTGAGATTGCAGAGGATAGGGAAAAATTCCACGATCTGATGATCAGCATCGGGGAACCTGTTGCTCCTTCTGCAAGGCTAAGGAAGGACAGCTACAAAACGTCGCTCCACTCCATAGATTTTTACCCCCTAATAGTGAGGACTTCCTTCTCCCTTGGAGGATCAGGGGGGCGGATAATCAGGGACCCTGTGGAACTTGAAAACCTCTGTGGAGATTATTTCAGCATATACCCTGATGAATCTCTGGAGCTTGAGAAATCACTGGAGGGGCTGAAGGAGATAGAGTACGAAGTTATACGCGACAATGCTGGAAACTGCATCACGGTATGCAACATGGAGAACCTTGATCCAATGGGAGTTCACACCGGAGAGAGTATAGTGGTCACTCCATCGCAGACTCTCAGTGACATTCAGTATCATATCCTCAGGGACGCAGCCATCAAGGTCATTTCATCACTTCAAATAAAGGGCGCCTGCAACATCCAGTTTGCACTGGATTCAAACACAGACAGATACTATATTGTGGAGGTAAATCCGCGAACCTCCAGATCATCTGCCCTGGCATCAAAGGCAAGCGGGTATCCCATTGCCAGAACATCCACGAAAATCGCAATTGGCTACAACCTACCAGAAATAAGAAATCCCATAACAAGAAACACATTTGCAGCATATGAGCCATCGCTTGACTACATAACTGTGAAGATTCCCCGATGGCCATTCGACAAATTCGAAGTTGACCGCAGAATAGGTGTCCAGATGAAATCTATTGGCGAGGTCATGGGAATTGGAAGAACCTTTGAGGAGGCACTCATGAAGGCAGTTGCTTCTCTGGACACCCCGGAATCCAGGAAGCTCAGGCTTGGAGTTGACGATGCAAAGCTATCCTCCCTCATCTCCATTCCATCCGACCTGAGGCTTTTTGCCATATTTGAGGCGCTTTTCAGGAAATGGGATGTGCCACACATCAGCAGAATCAGCGGTTATCCTGAATATTTCATTGCGAAGATGGCAAACATAACAATGGCTCTTGAAAAGATCAGCAGGGGAATAATTCCTGATGACATGGCAGTGCTGAAACGGCTAGGCGTTCCAGACAGCATTATATCAGCATTCACAGGCCACAGAGAGACGGATATAATAATGGAAAGAATCACATCTGGAGTTCTTCCGGTATTCAAGGCAATAGACACATGCTCAGGGGAGTTTGAGACCCGAACTCCATACCTTTATTCCACCTATGACAGCGAGGATGAGAAATTCCAGGCGCAGGGAAACAGAGGTACGGTTGTGGTTATCGGCTCCGGCCCTAACAGGATTTCTCAGGGCCTGGAGTTCGACTACGGTGCTGTAAAGGCTGTGCTGGAGCTCAGGAAAATGGGTTACCGCACAGTCATGGTGAACAGCAATCCGGAAACAGTGTCAACTGACTTCGATATCTCTGATTCCCTATATTTCGAACCCCTTGACCTGGAGCACATAAGCAACGTTATCATGAGGGAACAGCCCTGCAGGATAATCATACAGTTTTCCGGCCAGACCGGACAGAATCTGGCTTCAGACCTTGAGAAGATTTTCGGCGCAAGCATATTTATGGGAACGATGCCACAGAGCATAGGTGAAATTGAGGATAGAAAGAAATTTGCTGAATCCCTTGAAGATATGGGAATGCTTCAGCCTGATTTTGTCACGGTTTCAAACATGCAGCAGGCCGTTGAGGCCATTGAAAAGGTCAGGCTTCCGCTCATCGTGAGGAGCAGTTTCATAATAGGCGGAAGGGCCATGGACATTGTCAACGACAGGGACGACCTCTTCAACCGGATCTCTGTTCTCCTTAATGAACGTCCACAGTATCCCGTCCTGCTCAGCAGATACGTTGAAGACGCAACTGAGATTGATGTTGATTTTGTATCTGACGGCAGGAATTCTGTAATTGCAGGAATATGCGTCCACATAGAAGAGGCGGGCACTCATTCCGGGGATGCGACCATGATTATGGGGCCAGGAATCCCATCCAGCGATATTGCCTCAAAGATTTCCTCCATTGTGCAGAAGTTCACAGAAAGGTTTTCATTGAGAGGCTTTTCAAACCTGCAGCTCGCTGTGAAGGATGACAGAATATACATAATAGAACTGAATGCACGTGCTTCAAGATCACTTCCATTTGTAAGCAAAGCTACCGGAAGGGACTGGATCAGGATAGGCATAACCGCAATGACAGGCCACAGGATACGGGAATCCCCCGGAGAACCTTCCTGCTATTTTGTCAAGGTACCTGCATTTCCATTCAACCGCTTCCTGGACCTCGATGCAATACTTGGACCGGAGATGAAATCCACAGGGGAAGGGATGAGTGCAGGAAAGACATTTGAGGAAGCCATGGAAAAGGCACTGAAACTCATGAGAATAGAAATCCCACATGGAGGAAAGGTGCTGGTCTCTGTCAGCGACAGGGATAAGCATGCCATGTTGCCCGTAGCAAGATCCCTGGTGAGATTGGGATTCTCCATATATGCTACCCCTGGCACGCGGAAATATCTTGAAGAAAATCATATTGCAGCTAATGTTGTATACAAGATCGAGGACCTCAGGAAGCCAGGCATAGATGATTTCATCTCCACCATGAAACCAGTGATAATTATCAACACCCCCAACATGAGGTCCGGCGCAATCAGGGACGGGAATGAGATAAGGAGGATGGCTATCCGGGGAAACATACCGCTCATAACCAACCTGAGGCTTGCCGAGAGCCTGGTCAGGACCCTGGAAACTGGCACAAGGCCTGAATATCTGGAAATAGGAGAATACTGGCGATGAGAAGATGAACCTAAGGGAATCAAGGACAACATTTAAGGAGGTGTATGCAGCCATAAGGAAACAGGCACCGCCACACCATTTTGAATTCCATGAACCTTTCTGGGTTCTCATCACCACCATAATGTCACACAGAACAAAGGATGAGGTCACCGATGCAGCAGCAAGGGGCCTGTTCCAGAAATATCATGATGCAGAGGGCCTTGCCGGAGCAAACTACGAAGATGTCCTTGCCATAATATCAAGGGTAGGATTCAGCAAGGTAAAGGCAGCAAGGGTCATTGAAGCTGCCAGGATGGTGGTAAATGATTTTCATGGCAGTGTTCCCCCATCGCTAGATGAACTTACACGCATACCTGGAGTAGGTAGAAAGACTGCAAATGTTGTTCTTGCCGATGCCTTCGGAAAACCTGCAATTGCAGTCGACACGCATGTTTTCAGAATTGCGGCACGCATAGGATGGGCACCGGCAAAAACGCCCGATGAAACTGAAAAAAGGCTCATGAAAATAGTTCCTGAGGACATGTGGGTTGGCTTCAACCCGGTCATGGTTGAATTCGGAAAGAAAATATGCAGGCCCGTAGGCCCGAAGTGCTCTGAGTGCCTTATCAACAGCATCTGCGAGTATGGAAGGAAAAAATTGGCGAAAAATTAGGATCAGACTGGATTTGGCTTGAACCTCTCCTTTGCATCCTCTATCATTGCTGTTACAGTTTTCTTGAAGGGAGCAAACTCTTCAGGCGTCTTCGGGTATGCATCATAGAGGCTGTTGAACTCCTTCATTTTTCCCACGACGTATACCAGATTTGAGAAAGCCCTCACGTTGGTGGCGCCCTTGAGCACCATTTTGAACTTTGAGGCCAGGCTCAGTTCTGGGATAAGCCCTAATGTTATGTCTGAAGCCTCCTTAGTTGTAAGGAATGTCTTCATTCCGTAATTCAGGACATCGTTATTCAGGGATTGCAGGTAAATCCTGAAAACCTCCATGCCCGCTGTCCTCTTGCCGTAAGCCTGGTTATAGTCCAGATTGTATTTCCACAGGCCCTTCACGGACGTATCGTTTTCATCCACTGCCCGGGCAGCATTTTCTCCGGCAAGTATTCCAGATATCATGGCCGGCCCGATACCACCTGCACTGATGGGGTTTGGCATTACCATGCTGTCGCCTGCCCCCATGTATCCGTCATATACCAGGCTCTCCATCTGCCGCCTGACCGAGACTGACCATATGCCCTTTCCATTGTTGTTTTTGTTGAAGATCTTCAAATTCTTGAGGGTCGGATTCCATTTCACGTAATTGTCTATGAGCGACTGCAGGTTATCTGATCTTTTCATCTTGGCGTTCCTGATATCCAGGCTCCTTTTTTGAACACCCAGACCAATGTTTATCCTGTTGCCGCTTTTAGGGAACACCCAGCCATATCCGCCCGGCGCAATCTCGTTGTTCAGGTGGATAAGTGCATTATCCGGGTCATAATACTTCGGATCGGCATGATCCAGATCAAATTCGTAGATATATCTGCCTGTGGATTCTATATCATCTATGTCAACTGTCCTGTCAATGTATGGATTCTCAGGCAGGTTCCTTCTGAGCACAGTGGAGACCCCAAGGGCATCTATGACAACTTTTGCCCTGAACTCTCTGTTTTCCTTGTTCCTGTCCCGTCCATATACCCCAACAACCTTCTTTCCATCAAGGAGTGGCCCTGCGATGTCGAATTGGCTTATATATTCCACATCAGTTTTCTTTGCGATCTGCAAAAGTTTTGCCTCGAACTCCGGCCTGTCAAGAGTAAATCCAACTCCCTCGAACATGAATCTGGTTTTGAGGTCAGGTGAGATTGCATAAACACCATCCACCCTCCTGTCAAGTTCAGGGAACCCAAATGAAACACCGAGTTTTTTGGTTACGAAATCTATGTGGGAACCTGCCACTGCATCACCACAAGTCCAGCCCCAAACTGTTTTCTTACCAGCTTCCTCTTCCCTGTTCCTGTCAAGCATCAGGACCCTTTTGCCGGCCCTAGCGGCAACT
>JAJZAW010000107.1 GCA_021799185.1 Thermoplasmata archaeon | reverse complement strand
GGGCAGGGGATTTTTCGCTCTTCTGATATTTTTCCAAGGATGCGCAGTCAAACAGCCAGAGCAGTAGGTTTGCTTGTTCAGGCAAAATGAACAGAGATATTCTGTGCAATTATACAGCGAATATGCCCTGTTCTTCTCCCGCCAGCGCTAATCTCTTTCACCATCGTAATATTGAAATATTTTCACTCTTGCTCCCGTCAGAAAGCCCTTGAGGAAGGCCACATTGATACCAATGAAGTTTCCTGGTGGGGTCCCCATTAAGATAATACCAAGATCAACCTGAAGAATCCACCATGCAAGGTGCAGGTAAAGCAATGGAGAACGCATACTTTTCTTTCCGTGTATCTTTCTCATCAGAAGTGTCCAGTCTCTGGATTCAGGAAATGCTCTATCTCTATCAGCCACAACGTGATCCGCCCAGTACCCTCTATGGTTGGGAGGCTGGACGTCGTGATAAAACCTGGACACTGCGGAAGCATATACCTCATGTCCGGATAGCTTAATCCTCTGGCACAAATCGCAAGAGTTGTTGTGTGTGAATTCCTCATCAAAGCCAGATACGGAAAACAGGATAGATCGCCTTATGATGAAGGCATTAGGGAGAGCATCTGTGCTCATGAGATCATAATCTGGAATCACTTTTTCCACGGAATTCCTTCCAGTCAGGTCCATGCTCCATCTGCCTTTACGAAAGGGTGCAGAATAAACCCAGATGCGTCCGGGCTGGCTTAGATAAGAGACAGATGGCATCAATGCACCTATCTCAGGATGCTTTTCTATCACTTTTAAGAGGTGTAACACTGATTCTTCCTTTATAACGTTGTCATCGTCAATGAACAGAATGAGTGGTGTTATGGCCCTCTTCCATGCAATATTTTTTGCCCTGGTTATGAATATTCGTTCAGGAAGCCACACGTAATCCACCATGGCAGGTGATTTAGCATTGAAATTCATCCTGCCAGGCGAGTCATCAACAATGATTATCCTGGAAAGAAGTTCATGAATAAGCTGAGATCCTGAGATTGAATTGAGAAGCTGCTGGAGTTTCTGTACCCTGCCATGTGTTACTATGGCAATGGATAGTATTCTGGGATCAGGAAGTCCTGTCCCAGGCCGGTGGACAGGAGTGGAAGAAAACACCTCAGCATTTTTCATCATATTGCTGCTCATGATTAATAAAAGATACTACAATATTTTTGTGTAGTAATATTTTAATATCATAATTGAGTAATGATTGTATAATGACAACAAATGTCAATAAGGCCATCTACGCCGTGGGTATATTGCTGCTTGCGGATTTTGCTATCACAATGGTTATACTGTTCACTGACAAGAATCTGCAGACAGACTTTGGCATTGTCAAGCCGTATTTTATTCACTGGTATGGTCTGCTCATAACAGGAATCGTGGATATAATAGGAGCAGGCATAATATTTGCAAGACCAACCGGAAGAAATTCCACAATTGCCGCTGTTGGAACAGCATTGCTTGCAGTTTTCCTTGTTGCTGATATAGCCACCTATTCCCTGGTGGGATTCACTTCGGCTTCATCATTCGCAACATATCTCTTCGGGTTCTCAAAGTTCAAGGGATCACTGCCTTACATTCCCGGGCTCTACGACATCCTGTTTGCTTTTTATATCATCACATCCGGCGTTGCGTTCTCCCTCCACAGGAAATAGGGAGGAACTCCATAGTGGTGGAATATGGAAATCACAGAAAGCCCTGCTCATAGGAACATAAAGGCTATTAAAGTGGCTTCCGGTTCTGCTTTCATATGGAGCCTTCCCTACAGGCTTGTTTCATTTGCGGGTATTGCGGGCTCGGTTTCCTATGACCCAAGGAGAGAAGACGACATTGATATTTTCATGATCGCAAACCAGGACTGCCTGTGGGTAGTACTCTTGTATGCCCTGATTGTGCGTCGAATACGAGGCTTCAAGGAAATATGTCTCTCCCTGTGCATGGATCGCAGCTTTGCCCAAGGCATGTTCAGTGAATCCCTCGACAGGCTTACAGCCAGGGATGCCCTCAGGGTAATACCCGTTCTTGGATTGCAGTACTACAGAGATTTGCTTCAGCTTTCCCCCATGACCAGGCAAAACAATGTTGTGAGCCCGGGAGCCGCCACTGAGAGTGCCAGATCATCAGCTTCAATGAAGATTCTGAACTTTATTGCATACCTGTTTGTGGGCACTTACCAGCAGGCCAAAACTAGAATGGCCAATCATGAACTCAAGGCCTCGGGCAGATCCCATGAATGTTTCGAAGCCAGGATGGGACTTCATCATTTCCTTCTGGATTCGCTGAAGTACCAGATCATAAGGAAGGAGGAACTTCTCAATGACCTTTAGGAGCGCGGTGTTCTTCAGCTACGCAAGACCGGCGGATGTTGAATATGCCATGGAGAAGGCTCTTTCCAATCTGTTTGACCAGACCACAATGGCCATTGGCGGAATTGATGCGGCCATTGAAACTGATACTCCAGATAACAAAAACATCAAGGTACTGTATGAGACCAGGAAAATGGGAAAATCCTCATCATACAACAGGGCAATGGAGAACATACAGGATGGCCACATATTCCTCATTTCTGCTGATACAAGATTCCAGGATTCGGTGATTGGTCGGATGATCGAATGCCTGGGTAACAATTATGAACTGGCATTCCCCAGAATTGAACCATTTCATGGCAACACTCTTTCCCAGAAGTTAGGTGAGGTCATGTGGCATTTTCATGATTCCTACGTGGCCATGAAGGAATCAAGGAACCAGTTCTTCTGTGGTGGAGAATTCCAGATAGTCAGGCATCGTTTCATAATACCCAACATCAGTATCGTCAATGATGATGAGTATCTGTGCCACAGAGCAGTTTCTGGAGGCGGAAAGATAAGGTACTGCAGGGACGTGGTTGTGCGCAATACGGTTCCAGCTACAATGAGGGAACTCGTGAATCAGAGGGTCAGGGTCAACTTCGGGCATATGCAGTCCCGAAGATTGCTTGGGCATCATGCATCATTTTCAATCTCCTCAGTGAATCCCCTTGAGACGATTTCTGCCCTCAGAAGTTTCAACAGGGATTATCCAGGAAGTTTGACAACTCTGTTTCTGGCTTCCATTGTCGAGGCCATCTCCCTGCTGGAAGCCTTTTTCCTCAGGATTCAGGGAAGGGATCTAAGCAACTGGTGAAGTTCTGTGCAGTTTCAGGACTCATTGCAAAGAGAAGATATTCGCTCAGCATGTTGATGGGGAAGATGCCGGACAGGATTTCATCAAGCTTATAGATGAATGGTATCGTTGTCAGAACCCGGTTAATCCGCCCGTAATTATATGGCGCATACAGGAATGATACACCTCTTAATCTCTCAGGATGAAGAATTTTGCTGGAACGGATTTCGCTTAAATTCCTGGCAAGCACAGGTATGGGGTACCTGCTGTCCTTTGCCGGGATTATTCCGGAAAGCCGGTCTCTGGCATACCCCTTCTTTCCTGTAATTATTGAGAGCATGAGATCCCATGCTGCAAACCTGTTAAGTGCTGTGCCGATGAACACTCCGTTCTTTTTGAGGTTGTTTCTTGCAAAGCCTGCGATTTTCAGGAAGGGAGACGCATCGATGGCACCAAATGTGCTGTAAATGATATCGAAGGGTCCTATGGTCTCATTCCAGTTTCCACTCACCTCCACGAATCTTTCATAAGTGCCTCTTGGAGAATTTTCTCTTGTAAACTCAAGAGCATCTGGCGATACATCGGTGCACGTACAGGTTGTTCCGGAAAATCCCTGCCTTGCATGGCTTACCTCATAGCCGTTTGAGCAGCCTATTTCCAGGATTGAAATTCCGTCAGTCATGAATTTCCTGAGAAAATCTGAGGCAACAGTCCTGAGGTGTGCCTGCACAGTGTCCTGCTGAATTCTGGCAGAATACTGGTCTGGGTGCAATTCCCTGTAGACGTTATCCGACACAGGAGTGAGCGTGTATGCAGTCTTCTTCCTGCCGGTGAAGTACCTTTCCATGTGTTCTCTACCGTACTTTCTTAGAAATGCTTCAGTTGCTTTTCCGGAATCACACTTTGCTGCGCTGTATGTCATCCCGTCTATAACAAGTTTATCTCTTCTTTCTAGGATTCTGCGTCTGCTTTCTGTGAGTATCACCGTTATTCTTCCATTGTAAAGCGTGAAGTTAACATTAATTACAATGGGCTCTGGTGGTGGCAGAATTATCGTGATGTCATGCATATCTTCTTGCAACAATTAGCATCTCATCCCCATGAGTCCTGAAGAAAGGCAGAAAGCAGATTGCCCTTTCAGCGGCAGATATGATCTTTCTGACGATACCTGACCTCACAATATCAGCCAGATAAGGAGGAAGAAGCACCGCCAGTCCGTATATGCCAATTATCCTGAAAGTTTCAGGAATGAACTTACCGGCGTCGTCCAAAGAATAATAGACGGAGGGAACACTGTCTCCGGCAACCTGGACATCCACACTTGCCAGTGTGCGGTCCCTTCCCATTTTGGGCCTGTTGCCGATCATCCTGATCAGGTTTTCCCCAAGGCACGAGGTGTTGCGGAAGGACAGTATGAGAACCGAACCCGGTTTCGTTATTTCGTTGAATCCATCTTTTAAGTGTGTTAAATCAGGCTCCGTATTAATAAGACCATTGAAGCTGTAGACGACATCATATGCCTTCTTGATGTTGCCGATATCCGCGGCCGGCAGGCACATTGCATTGTACATTCCCTCAATGCCCATCTGTGTCATTTTCATTCGCGCATAGTCGATCATGCCACTGGAGATATCAACAGCATCAAGCCTGTTGCCGGTTGCTTTAATATATCGCGAGGATTCTTCTCCGGTACCCTGACCAATCTCAAGCGCAACACATCCCTTGAATGAATATGAAAGCAGTATGGACATCTCAATGTTCCTGATATTGACGTTTACAAAATTGGACAGTATCCTCTGATCATATATCACTGAGGCGCGGGAAAAGACCTGATCCAGCATCCTGTAATACTCTTCGTTATCTTTTCCTTGCATCTTCTGAATCAAATTCTTAAATTCGTATATTAATGCCATGTTCATAATTTGAATAATAACTGAGGTCCATTTCTTGATGAAACTGTTGCTGAGGATTCTTCCTTGTTTCACGGCACCAATACAGACCAATAATTTCTTCAGTAAAATTCATGATGGGTTCCTGAAATCGTAAATTCCATCCACAACTGAGTAGAGGTGTCCGTTCTCACATCCAATGAAGCCGTTCTTA
>JAJZAW010000009.1 GCA_021799185.1 Thermoplasmata archaeon | reverse complement strand
CATTTAACGAATAAACGGCAGCAACGGGCTGCCCTACATATCCCACATATTCCTTTGCAAGCACAGGATGCTCGAGGTACTCGAAACCTGCACTTGCGCCTTCCCCCACTGAGGCCATTTTCATGTCAATATCCCTAGAAGTTATTCCACCGCTTATGCTTTTTATGCGTGCCCTGGCATATGGGCTCCTAACAAAGGCCAGATGAAGCATTCCAGGCATATTGATGTCATCCACGAAGTTCCCTTTTCCTGTTACCATCTTCTCTGATAGTTCCATCCGAATCACCTTCCTCTCCTGACTGGAATCTCCTCCTCTGTGCGCTCTCCTTCAATTTCGAGGTTCTTCTGTGCCTCCTCTATTGAATCAACAATGCTCTCATAACCTGTGCAGCGGCACAGGTTGCCGGATATGGCCTCTCTGATTTCATCTTCCGTAACCTTTTTTTTCCTGTTAAGGAGCCAGAAGGATGTTAGCACCATGCCTGAGGTGCAGTAGCCGCACTGCAGGCCATGTTTATCAACAAAAGCCTTCTGAACAGGGTGCAGCTTTCCAGGAGTCTTTGAAAGCCCCTCGATGGTTGTGATCTTTTTTCCATCAGCTTGAACTGCAAGTATGGTGCAGGACTTCACTGCCCTGCCATCCATTATTACAGTGCAGGCACCGCAGTTTGTCGTGTCGCATCCTACGTGTGTTCCAGTTAGGCCTACTATTTCTCTGATGAAATGTACCAGCAGCATTCTTGGCTCAACTTCTGCCGTCTGTATCTCTCCATTTACCGTAATCGAAACTTTTCTTTCTTCCATTATCTCACGCTCCCTGATCTTCTGAAGGCATTTTCCATCGCCTCAATGGTTATTCGCCTCAGGATATTCTTCTTATACTCAACTGACCCATAGCTATCCGGACTGGGTTGGGAATTTTCAACTACAATGTCAGCAGCCTTGCTGATCACAGATTTATCATATTTCTTTCCCAGAAGGTAATCCTCCGCGTCTGGTATGTACAGGGCCTTCGGCCCCATGGATGTTATGGCAATGCCCGCCTCAACAACAGATCCTTTTTCAAGTCTAAGTTGGACAGCGCTTCCAGCAACTGAAAAATTCCAAGTCCCCTTTTCAAACTTCACATATGATCCCCCAGAATTATCCTTCCATACGGGGATTGAAATTTCCGTTAGAACTTCATCATGTTCAAGAGCAGTGGTGAATGTGTCAATATAGAAGTCCCTTGCCTTGATGTTCCTGTTTCCACCCCTGCCTCTGGCCACGAAGGTTGCCTTCAGTGCAAGCATAACTGCAGGCAGATCATTGCTCGGGTCTCCATGTGATATATTTCCGCCCACAGTTCCCATGTTTCGGACAAGAGGGTCTGCAAGCTTGCCCAGGGCATCCATTAGAATTGGGTACCTCTTCCTTATGGTATCGGAATATTCCAGATCTGAATCAACTGTCATTGCTCCGATTCTGGTAACGCTGGTGCCCTCATTTATGTATGAAAGTTCCCTAATTCCTGACAGGCTTATGAGGTACGGTATGGTAGTTACCCTTGACTTGAGCAAAGGTATAAGGCTCTGTCCCCCTGCAAGGATTTTTGCGTCATCCCCATACTTTTCAAGCAGGTCTATTACCTCATCAACGCCGGTAGGAGCATAGTATTCAAAAGGTGGTGGCATCATATTCCAAATAATGGTTTCAAGTATTTAAATAAAATTTTTATGCTCCCGAGATTATATTGATTTAGCCCTTTTTTCAGGCATTTTTTCAGCAGGTTGTTCCACAGAATGCCCGTTTCGTCTCACCCTGATCACTTCGGCCATTATGCTCAGAGCAATCTCCTGCGGAGAGATTGCGCCAATGTCCAGTCCAATTGGGGTATGCACCTTAGTAAGGAAATCCTGGCCAATTCCTGCCTTCTGCAGTTCCTCAAAGTCACGCTTCGCCCTTTTTCTGCTTGCCATAAGCCCTGTGTAAGACGCTTCTGTACTGGCAAGGCTCCGGAGTGTTGGGATATCTCTATCTCCCTTTGTGAGTATTACCACATAATCTCCTCTGGATATTTTCAGATCCTGGAGATTGAAGTCAAGATCGCTTATGAGTACATCTGGCTCGTTTGTCAGTGAAGGAGCATGATCCACAACGGTAACCTGGAAATCACAAAGCTTGCCAAGCCCGACCAGCGAATCTTCTATATCATCCCTCCCCCCTTGGCCAATTATTATGAGCCTGTCCCGTGGCCTGTAAGCTTCCAGGAAAACATCTATTGTGCCTCCGCAAAAAGTCTCAACAAAGATCTCATCTGGCTGTTTCCTTGAGACAATTGCCTCAAGCCCTTTCCCTGATTCCTCCAGGTGAATCCTGATTGTCCTGGGGATTCCTGTGGACAGAACCTGTTCTGCAGCATCAAGAATTACAGAATCAGGGCAGGCTCCGCCCAGTGTACCGTAAATTATCTCCCCGTTGTGGACAACTACCTTGAATCCCGGCTTGGCCAGTGAGGAGCCCTCGGTTCTCACAACGGTTGCTGTGACGAATTTCATGTTGTTTGAAATAAGCCTGTGGATTTCCTCCGCAAATCCTATGGTCTCCATGAATGGTTATTGCTGGCTCCAGATATTTCCTTTTCGGATTCTTCGCTCCATATCACAGAATATTTCATGTTGATATGATACCCTATTGCTCAAATAGGCGAATCACCATGAAGTGTCTGTGAAAATATGCGCGGCAGTGCTTGCATCAGGGAAAGGCATAAGATTTGGAGGAGACAAGATGTCTGCTCTCCTGGCTGGAAAGCAGCTGGTATGCTATCCAGTTGATGATCTGGCGGCTGCCGGAGTAAATAATATAATGCTGATTATCCGTCCGGACACTGATGCTGAAAAGCTTTCCTGCATTGATAGAGTAAAAATTGTTAGAAATACTGGTTACATGGAGGGAATGGCATCATCGATCAGGGCCGCAGTTAGACATGCCGGAGAAGACTGTGACGGTCTTCTGCTTGTCAATGGTGATATGCCATTCTTCGGCCATTCTGGATTCAGAGACATGATTTCAATATTCACAAAAAATAGGGACAGAATTGTGGCCGCCACTGTTTCTGGCACCAGAAGGAATCCTGCCATTTTCCCCAAATCCATGATGAAAAGCCTCCTTTCCCTCACAGGCGAGGAGGGCGGCAGGCAGCTCCTGGCACTGTACCCCGAAAGTGTTGTGGAATATGCTGTAATGTGCAGCAGTTATGTTGTGGATATAGATACAAAGGCTGATCTTGATAGGGCCAATTCATCATCATTACTGAGGGGGAGAAGATAAAATGAACCGGCACAGGGAAATTAATTCCATGAAATGCTTATGAATACCGGGGGACTATAACTCGTGTTTCTTCTGGCCTTAATGTATACAAATAGTGCAGCAGGGTTGATGATCATTCTCACCTGCTTTTATTGATTCACGCTCTTCAATATCATTATATCCAACTGTCCCAATATGGGTTCAATTGGCGCAGATAAAGTTACGTGACAATCTTGAAAACCTGTATAAGGTTAAGACGCTTGTCATCATATCATTCATCCTGACATTCCTGCTGGAAAATCACTACATAAAGTTTCTCGCTGACCCTGCACTCTCAGCGAAATTCAACACATTTTTCAACAACGGTAGCCTTCTTGGCCTCTATGGCACATTGATAGGGCTGCTGCTCACGGCCTATTCTCTAATCGTTACCATTATCCCTCTCTTTTCCGCGGATAGTCTCCAGAAGCCTATTTTCAGCCAAATCAACAGCCTCTTTGTCTTCACCATCCTTGACGGAATCCTGCTGCTGATCATTTTTTTCGCCGGCGGGCTAATACCTGACAACTCATCTTTCCTGTTCTTAGATTCAGAAATTTTCTTTTTCCTGTGTTTCCTCATAGGGCTCATATTCTGTGTGCTCACGCTTTCAGATCTCTTCAGGATCATAAGACGCCGCGGGGTCAGAAAATAGTATCCCAATATTTCTTATACATAACATTATAATCTACTGATGGGTTTATTTAAATAATATATAAATGAAATGTAGCTATTAAAACCAGCTTCTTAAGGTGTAAGGCATTGCCATTTTGTATGCACCGGTGATGATAGAATTGGTGAATCTATGGTTGACAAGGCATCCATAGTCCTGGAATCAGGGACAGTGGACAAACTGATGGCCGGATCCATAATAGTGTCTGGAGCCGTGGCAAACGGGATGGAAGTCAATGTTTTTGTGACTTTCTGGGCGCTGATGGAAATGAGGAAGAATGCTGGAGAGAACACGAAGCTGGGTGTCGAGGCTAAGGGAATGGAGAAACAGCTTTTCAGCATAATGAAAGAGAAGAAGGTACCATCGTGGAAGGACACCCTGAAACAGGCCATGGAGGTAGGCGATGTCCACGTTTATGGCTGTGCGATGTTCGCAGACCTGATGGGTATAGGGAAGGAAGACCTTGACCCAATGATTGAGGAAGTCATAGGCGTTTCACAGTTCGTTGACATGGCAAAGGATTCCAAGATGACCCTGTTTATCTGAAAAGGTGAGTGAATATGGCGGATGAAATTAAACCAGACAAGGTTGTTGATGCGAGGGGTAGTTTCTGCCCTGGTCCACTTATGGAAATGATAAAGGCTTACAAGCAGGCCAAAATCGGCGATGTAATATCGGTATATTCCACAGACAGCGGCACAAAGAAGGACGCTGCAGCCTGGATAAGCAAATCTGGCAACCAGCTCATAGGCGTATTTGACAGGAATGGATACTACGAGATAACGATGAAAAAGGTAAAGTGATGTGGTAAATATGGGCAATGGCAGGACAAAGGTTCTGGTACTTGGGGATGGTGCTGCCGGCATCATTATCTCAAACAAACTTAGGCTTCTCACTGACCGTGAAAGGGTATCCATATCAATTGTTGGAAACACTCCGCTTCACTACTTCAAGCCCGATGGCATTCATATCCCGCTAAACTTGAAGAATTATAAGGACAGCGTCAAGCCCACAGCATTTGTCATCAATCCCGGAATAGATTACATAAGAGATATGGCAACTCACATTGATCCGGAGAACAGAAAGGTCAGCCTTCTTGGTGGCAAAGTGCTTGATTACGATATACTTATAGTGGCTACAGGGAACAGGTTTGCACCAGATGAAATTCCCGGCTACAGCGGAAACGCAAATCACTTTTACGACCTGCCAAGTGCCATTGATCTCAGAGATCAGCTCAGGAAGTTCAAGGGTGGGAAAATTGTCATCGGGCAGGCCAGCATACCAATACAGTGCCCGCCCGCACCATATGAGTTCACATTCCAGCTTGAGGACTATCTCAGGACAAGGGGCATCAGGGACAGGACAGACATAGATTACGTCTATCCGCTAAACCGGGTTTTCACCATAGCAAATGTGTCGGACGAGGTACAGAGGCTATTTGACGAGAAGAATATCAATTACCATACGCTGTTCAATGTGGAGAGCATAGACCCTGAGAAAAAGCAGGTAAATTCTCTTGAGGGTGAAACAGTGGACTATGACCTTCTTGTGATGATACCACCTCACAGGGGCCAGCGCTTCATTACTGAATCCGGGCTTGCAGATGAATCAGGCTATATGGATGTTGACAGGCACAAATTAAACTATAAGGACCACGACGATCTTTTCGCAATCGGAGACGCCACAAATCTCCCAATTTCAAAAGCTGGTGCAACAGCACACTTTGAATCTGAGTACCTTGCAAACAGACTTGCCTATGAAACCTCCGGGCATGTATATGATGAATCCTACAACGGAGAGGTGGCGTGCACAACTGTGACCGGAGAAGGCACGGCAATGACTCTTTACTTCTCTTATACCAAGCCACCAAGGGCATGGTATGAGAGTAAATTTGACTACCTTCTGAAATGGACTTCTGCTGATACGTATTTCACTGCAATGCTAAGGGGGATAATGTGAGATGACAGAAATGCAAATACATGAAAAGGAAGGAGAAAATGAGATTGAGGCAGTTGATCCTATGGAGAAAATCATAGAGAAGATTGCCGATAACAGTGATGCGCTTCTCACGCTGCTGGACATACTTGAAAAATTGAAGGAGGCTGGAATAATAAAATTACTAAGCGATATATCACAATCTTACCTTCCCACTGATGTGGAGTTCTTTGGTAAGTTCATCTCATCCAGAGAATTCGCAAACGGCATAATGAAGACGGGGAATGTCATGCTGGCTCTGCTTTTCGCGCTTTCCGATGAAAGGACAGCAGACACAATAAAGGCAATACTCTTCAACCTTCCAGACATATCCAAGGATCTGGTTGATACAATAGGAAGCGGTAAGAAACAGAATTTAATCGGAATGTATTCCAGCATCAAGAATGATCAGGACCTGTTTCTGGGAATCACTGCCTCAATGAAGGCCATGTCCAGGATGACAAAGGCAATCAAGAAGCTGGATTACAGCGATCCGGTTGACAAACTGAGGCATATGAGCCAGTGAAATGAATGTCTTTTGTTATTTCATATTTATATGAATAAATTTTAATTCATTTCGCGTTTCCGCTATTTATGTCAGTGGCGATTTCTGATCAGGAGCTGAATGATTACATCATCTCAAGAAGAAGGCATTTTCATGAAAACCCTGAATTGAGTTTTCAGGAATCCGCAACAATAGCATATCTGAAGAAAGAGCTTGAGGATATGGGCCTTGCGGTCACCGAAATACCAAAGGGCGGGATTTGGGCGGACCTCACGTGCGGAAGGCCTGGAAACAGTGTTGCAGTAAGGGCAGACATAGACGCGCTTCCAGTGCCTGAGGAGAACGATCTTCAATACGTGTCAAAGAACAGGGGCGTAATGCATGCGTGCGGACATGATGCACACATGGCGATGCTCCTTGGGGCCATAAGGATGGGAGTAGCCAGGAAGAATCAGATGAGTGGAAGGGTAAGGTTCTTGTTCCAGAGGGCTGAAGAAAGGCCACCGGGAGGCGCTGTTTCACTGATAGCAGGTGGGGCACTCAATGGCATGGACTTCGTAATTGGCCAGCATGTGATGTCCACAATTCCGGCCGGGAGAGTTGCAGTTTTTTCCCGGGAGGCCATGGCAAATGCAGATGAGTTCACAATAAAGATACACGGGAAGGGTGGACATGGCTCTGCACCACATGAAGCGGTTGATGCTCTAATGATTTCAGCACTTTACATTGCTGAGGCACAGACCATTATATCACGCATGATAGACCCTCAGGAGCCCGGCGTCGTGACATTCGGAACCATAAATTCAGGGTACAGGTACAACATAATAGCGGCTCACTCTGAAATGACGGGAACAGTTAGAACATTCTCGGAGGCTGTGAGAAAAACCATCAAGGAAAACCTTGAAAAGCTGCTCTCAAGAATATGCGAGGCATATGGGGCTACATATGAGTTCAACTATGAGGAAGGATATCCTGCTGTTCTAAACAGTCCGCAGATTACCGACATAATCGGGAAGGCAGCGGAAGAGATTCTCGGGAAATCGGCTCTCATTCATCCGAAACCAAGTATGGGTGGGGAGGATTTCGCCTATTATCTGCAGAAAATTCCTGGGGCTTTCTATTTCCTTGGGGTCGGAAACCAGGAAAAAGGTATCACCAGCCCTCAGCACAGCCCGACATACAATGTTGATGAGGACGCCCTTTTGAACGGGTCAAAAATACTGCTGCGGGCCATAGAGAAACTGACGTCACTTCAGAAATCCTGAAAAATTATTGTGAAGCAGTTTCCTGCTTCGGTGTAGCCGGGCTGTAAGCTTCCAGCTGGATGTAGAGATTCATCTTGTCTCCAAGCATTAGTCCGCCGCCCTCAAGCGCCATGTTCCATTTCACATCAAAATCCGCCCTGTTGATGGTTGCCGAGGCAGTGAGGCCGAATCTGTCATTTCCATATGGATCCTTAATCTTTCCTCCATACTCTCCCTTGAAAACAACTTCCTTGGTTGTTGCCTTTATTCTCAGATCGCCGGTAATCTTCACTTCATCAGCGGATCCAGTAACTTTCTTTACGGTATATTCAACAGTAGGATATTTCTCCATGGCAAGAATCTCATCTGACCTGAGATGATTATCCCTGTCTGCGGTTCCCGTATCAATGCTTGAAACCTTGATCGTGAAATGGGCTTTAAGGCTCGAAAAATCGTCAGGGTCCCCTGAGATCTCTCCGTCAAACTCCTTGAATTTGCCCCTTACTGTTGAAATCATCATGTGCCTTATGCTGAACTCTATGCTTGAATGAACCTTGTCCACTAGCCATCTTTTATCTACCATAGTTTTTCCACCTAACTTAACATTTGTAACTTACTTACAATTGTAATCTCAGTATAGCAGTTACATTTAAATAATCTCTGTAACTCACTCTAAACAAGATGGCATACAGTAAATCAGATGAATTGGTTGAAATAGCTTCCCCAAAGAAAGATAGTTGCCCTATTGTTGAAGCAATAAAGGAGATCGGGGGGGAATGGCGTCTCATAGTTATACGCTACCTGAATGACGGCCCAATGGGCTTCAACGATCTGCTGAAAAATATCGAAGGACTGAACTCCAAGACACTTTCATCCACACTAAAATACCTGGAAGCTCATGGGATTGTCACCAGGGAGGTAGAAAGCACCAGGCCTTTCAGGGTACGTTACGATCTCACGGAGAAGGGCAAGTCTCTGAAATACTCCCTGGAAGACCTCAAGAGGTGGGGCCAGCAGTGGGTTATGAAGAAAGATAATACTCTTCAGGATAACCGGATGCCATGAATTGCGAAAGTTAACAATGCAGTTGCTGATCCACGTTCACGAGAGCGAGCGGACGTTCAGTATCAGTTGCCATGCAGGCACTGCTTTTCATGACCCTTGGCAATTTCAACGATTCTGCTTATTCCCCGCTTGCGCCATTCATAAAGTCTGATTTTTTGCTCTCTTCAGCCCAGCTTGGACTGATCACGAGTTTCATCTTCATAGGTTCATTGACAATGTCATCAATGACGGGCTATTTTGTGGACCGCTTAGGAAGAAATACTGCACTGAAGATAGCTTTCGGCATGATGGCTTTCGGATCACTGGTTGCAGGTTCGGCACAGAACTATCCGGAGATAGTATCGGGCTTCTTCACCATTGGATTCGGCTATGGAATTGTGACTCCCTCCACAAACAGCTCTGTGATGGCAGCTTATTTTCCACATCACGCTCGTTCAATGGGAATAAAACAGTCAGGTGTCCCACTTGGGGCGGCACTTGCAGCCCTTGCCCTCCCACTAGTTGCACTGCATTTCTCCCTCCGTGATGCGCTCATAATGCTTGCTCTGATTTCCGGAAGCCTGGCAATAAGCATATCTCGCGATGCAAGGCCTGAAGGAAATAAAAGCTCGGGAAAGGGGTATATGCGGGAATTTTTCTCAACCTGGCGCAACAGGCTGCTTATAATGGTTAGCCTGCCGGTTGCCTTTCTGTCCTGGGGCCAGCAGTCCCTGCTGACATACTACGTAGTATATATGAGGTTCATGGGTTTTCCGATCATTGGATCGGAGATTCTTCTGGCGGTTCTTCTGGCAGGTTCCGTTGCAGGGCGCCTTTTCTGGGTTAATCTTTCTGAAAGGATGTTCAGCCGGAACAGGTCAATAATGATTGCGCTGATAATGCTCATTGCAGGGCTGCTGTTCCTGGGCTTTTCGGCGGCCACCGGAAATATTCTGGAATCTGGTATCATGGCATTTGCCCTGGGCATGAGTGCCATTGGATGGAACAGTACATACGTTACACTCATATCCGAAATCGCCCCCAGGAATCGCATTGGCCTTTTCAGTGGAGTGAGTCTCATGATGATAAGCATGGGGACCATCCTCGGTACACCACTTTCCGGGACGGTTGTGGATATTATCTCATACGTTGCAATGTGGAGACTCATAGGAATTTTACTTCTTCTGATGTCAATTATCGTTGCCTTGATGCAGAGATATCTGGCCGGACCTCAGTCTGGAACACATGATCCCTAAATCATCTAATCTTCTATTTTTCTATTATTAGGGTTAACAACTCCAGGGTGTTATCTTATTTTTTTTCAGAGGCTCAGGATTTTTTTCCTTACTGTACATTTTGCTTGGAATACGACATAATATTCTTCATCATGGTGTGGATTTGAATTAATGTGCCAGGATTGCGCCGAAGAGGACTGCGAGTGCCAGCGTTGTTACTACTTCAGGCATAATCAGGCATGTCCACAATGCGGCCATACCATTTACCTGGACTGTTGCCAAGGCTTCTAGCCCAGTGTAAGCTTGAGCATGCAACTATAATGACGGCTGTGCTGTTTTATCATAAATTTTGTGCCATATTTGTGAAATATTTTCTATAAATGCACAATAATACTGCTTAAAATTGACATAAAATCGGATTTTTATCCCAAAACGATACAGTTTTATATGATGGGGTCAATAAGGAAGGCATAAGCGGCTAGATTGTGAAACTGCCATGATTTAGCATGCAGCGGATAAAACGATTTCTTCCCGCTTCCACCAGATAATTACTGAAGGGAGCAAAAAAATAATGATGAGACGAAGAAACAGATTGCAGAGGAATGCGGTAGGTCTGTTTCAGGGAGTGTTCCAGTCTCTTGGGCAGGTTGCCCCAGCAGCAGATATTGCAATTCTGCTCGTGGCATCCTTTTCAATTGCTGGCCCTGACACGGTACTCTCCGTAATATTCGGCTGGCTCATATATGCACTCTGGATGATAACACCATATCAGTTCAGCAAATACAAGTCCAACGCTGGAAGCTACTATGCCTATGCTTCATCAGCAACTGACAGGGGCAGGCTTGGGCCAATAACGGCCTTCAGTTTCATGTATTATGACATAACCGGGGCTGCCTTTGGAATACTCGGGCTGTCCAGCTTCATATTCCTTATATCTCCGGCAATCAGCAGCATCCCGTATATATGGATAATATTCGCAGCCGCGTTCACAGGCTATATAATAGCTGTAACATATTTTGGCATCAAGCCCTCTCTGGGATACAACGCAATAGCCGGACTGGCCGAGGTCCTGTTCCTTCTGATTGGCGCTATAATCATAATAATCCGGGTTGGGCCCGGAAACTCAGTCCTGCCCTTCACTATCTCCAGAACAACTGGCATAGGATTTTCCGCCATAATGTTTGGAGCAGTTTTCTCGATTCTTGATTTTACGGGGAGCGGGGTCGTCACAACAGTCTCAGAGGAAATAAAAGAGCCCAAGAGAAACATAGGGAAATCCATAATATTTGCCATGGTTCTCACTGCAATATCAATAATACCTGCAACCTATGCACTCACGGTGGGATGGGGCGTCAGTCACATAACAAGTTTCGCCACAACCAGTGATGCTGGCCTCATAGTGTTCAGCAGGTATCTTGGGCCTGTAGGGCTTATTCTTCTCATAATATTCACGGTGAACAGCTATCTGACAAACGGTGTGTCGAAGGCAACTGCCGTAAGCAGATGGTGGTATTCAGCCGCCCGTGATGGAGTGGTTTTCCCAAGGAAGCTGAGCAAGATCCATCCCAAATACAAATCTCCTGCCAATGCAATAATGGCATGGGCTCTTGGCTCATTTGCCCTCGACGTTATCATGGGTGTCATTTACGGCCCGGAAAATGCGGCATTTATCCTGGAAGCCGGCACAGGCATATCAATCATCCTTGTTCATATCCTGGCAAACACGTCCCTTACGTACTTTACAAGGAGAATCGGGGAGTTCAGGCTTCTGACCCATGGTGTTGCTCCAGCTGCAGCCACAGCCATAGGCCTTGTGGTCATATATTTCTCAATGAGTGATGTTGTGGGGAAATGGCTATCACAGCCATCTCCCATAAACGACGCATATTTTGCATCGCTCATAGCAACCATGCTGTGGGTGATACTTGGAGGCCTTGCCGTGACATTATATTATTCCAGGCACAGGCCGAATACGCTTGTGCGAGCCGGAGAATATGATGTGGAGGGTGTGAGTTACACCGGTTTCAAGGAAAATCAGTGATATGCTATCTGGAATCCAGCTTTTTCCCTACCAGTGACCACACCATGTCGGCTATGCCGGCAGCAGCGGGAACAACAGGCGTGAAGTTAAGAAAGCCATGAATCATTCCCATTGCCCTTATGCCTGTTACTGGGATGCCAGCAGATCCAAGTCTGGAAACATAGGTCTCACCCTGATCCCTAAGCGGATCGTGCTCCCCTGTTACGATTATGGCTTCCGGCAGTCCTGATAGATCATGATGAAGAATTGGGGAAAAATATGGATTCAGTGCATCCTCTCTATTGCCAAGATACATTTCGCCAAACCAGTCGATCTGATCCTTAGTGAGGAAGAAGCCATCAGAAAATTCCCGTAGTGATTCGGAAAAAAAGTCGGGTCCGAGCGCAGGATAAAAAAGTATCTGAAGCCGGGGTTTTTCAAGGCCGCGATCCCTGATCATATGGCTGACGGCAGCGGAAATGTTTCCTCCAGCGCTGTCCCCTGCCAGTGCAATCCTTTCCGGATCAATGTTAAGCTTCGCGGCATTTCTTCTGGCCCATTCGTAAGCGATAAATGCGTCATCAACTGCTGAGGGGAATTTGTGTTCAGGGGCTAATCTGTAATCCACAGAAATGACCTTTGATCCGGATTCCCTGGCTGCCCTGCGGCATACTGCGTCGTGGCTATCCAGGTTTCCAAAAACAAAGCCTCCACCATGGAAATACAGTATGAGGGATTTGCTGCTGCCCCCTGGTTCATAGAGCCTGGCAGGAATATTGCTTTCTCCTATCGATATATCAGTTGTTCTGCCTATGGCGATTTGCTCTTTCATGAATGGGTTATTGTTCATGACATTCCGGAGATCGCCAATATCCATATCCCTGAAATTGGGCATTTTCAATTCAGAGAACATCTTCAAAAGTCTTGCAACATCTGGATCAAGGGCCATTTCAATCCAGTGATAATGCCATATCCTCCCTAATAATGTTACGGGGACAGTAGCAATGTTCCCATTATGGTTCTGATGGCAGCTCCATAAATCTTCTTTTATAATAGAGAATAGGATTGCCCTTTTTCATGTGGTATGCAGCAGTAACCTCCCCAACAAACAATATGTGATCAGCTATTTGGATCTGCTGCTCTAAATTGCATTCAAGGCATGCTAGTGAGCCATGTATGATGGGAATTCCGTTCTGCCCTGTGCCAAAATTGCCTTCGGCAAACTTTCTCGCCATGTCAGGGTCTGCAAACTTAAGGGCATCCTTCTCCTGCTCTGACCCAAGGATGTTAACATTGAATTTCATGCTTTCAGCAATGGCCATGGCAGTGTGGCTGCCTGTTGTTATGAAAACTGCAACAAGTGGTGGTCTTACAGATACTGATGTAAAAGAATTCATGGTTCCGCCTACGGGCTTCCCTTCCGAAATAGAAGTGACAATGGTTACACCGGTGGGGTAACTTCTCATCACATCCCTGAACATTTCACCAGTATTTTCACTCGTATGCTGCACCTCAATCAGAGTGCCCAATTGTTTGCACATTGGCAGTCCTGTCATACCATCTACGGGCAGATCCATCCGCCCCGTCTGCATCAATCTTACACGTGCCTTCCCGCATCATTGAATCTTGTGTATATTTATGGGAATAAATTAAAAGACTATTGGCACGTAGTCATCATTAACCAGAGCGGCAAGCCTCTCGCCGGCTGGCTGGAGTTCCACGCCTCTCTTAATTATGGGCTCGGTAATTGTAAGCTTTTCTGCAATAAATTTGCACGCAGAATCAATGTGATGGTTTTTTATCAGGTAGTCAACGTTGTCCCTGATTCCGGGTGACTCATCCAGGAGTAGCTTTTCACTTTCGCCCTGCAGTATTACCTTCACATCACTGAATCTTTTGTATTCTGCTGCCCTTCTTGCAACTGTAATTCCCATGGCTGCCCTATCTTTCTCTGATGCCACAATATAAAAGACCGCTTTTTTCATGGACATGAAGGGATTATACAGATCACCTTTAAAATTTTCATGTAATTTTTTGAGCAGGTAATCAGGATACGTAAATTTAAGCAGATTAATATTTCTACACATACAGGTTGTGGCATTTTTAATCCGGCCGAGATCTCAGGGCGCCATGAGTGGAACTGACTGGCATTGCATTAGGGATCGCATTGAAATAACCGATAGATAATTATCATAATGTGCAGTAAATGTCACCCTATGACAGTATTCTCACGGCAAAATCCGGTGATAGGCTTTTTCTCCTTGGAAATGAGGCAATAGCCCGTGGCGTGTTAGAGGCAGGCGTCCATATTGCAACAACATATCCCGGTACACCATCGAGCGAAGTGGGCGATGTTCTCTTTGAGATAGCTGGAAAGGCCGGATTGAAGTTTGAGTTCTCCGTAAACGAAAAGGTTGCGGTTGAATCTGCCTTTGCCGCCTCAATGTCGGGCCTCATGTCATTTGTATTCATGAAGCATGTTGGAATGAACGTTGCTGCGGATGCAATCATGAGCATAGCATATACAGGGACTGGGGCACCCATGGTAATAATGACGGCAGATGATCCGTCAATGTTTTCATCCCAGAATGAGCAGGACAACAGGATATATGCGCAGCTTGCCCACCTCCCGCTAATTGAGCCTTCAAATCCGCAGGAAGCAAAAGATTTTCTGAAGATTGCATTCCATATATCCCGGGATGAAGGCCTCCCTGTAATTTTCAGAACAACAACAAGGACAAGCCACATGCGTTCCTCCGTTGTCGTGGGAGAAATACAGGAGAGGCACAGGGAAGAGATATCAGCATCGCCAGGGAGATATGTGGCGCTTCCATCTAATTCATACAGGTACAAGGAGACGTTGATCTCAAAGATGGAGGAGATATCCGGAACGAATTACCAGGACCTTCTGGTAACAAGGATGGGAAATCCAGAATCACTTCATGGAGTAATAGCATCCGGGGAAGCATTCAACATTATGATGGACAGCCTGAAAAAGCTTGGGCTTGACATAGAGGTTCTTAAGCTTGGCATCATAAATCCTTTTCCGGAGAAGATCGTCGCAGAATTCATGCAGAAACATCCTTCAGTCATTGTGGCCGAAGAGGTGGACCCAGTTATTGAAACAGCATGCAGATCGCTGGCTCAAAAATATGGTCTCAGTGTCAACATAACCGGAAAGCTTGATGGGGTCTTCCCCATGAGCCACGAGCTTTCCCCAGGTGCAGTGGAAAATATTCTCAGAGAGATTCTTGCACTTGGCAGGAATGAACGTGCCAGCACTTATCAGATTTCCATGGAAGTGCCAGCAAGGCCGCCGGTTCTGTGCCCAGGGTGCCCACATCGCGGCACATATTTTGCTGTAAAAAGGGCAGTGAAAATGCTCAGGATAAGTGACCCGGTGTATTCATCGGACATAGGTTGTTACTCTCTTGGAGATTACGATCCATTCAATGAGGCTACTGTTATGCTCAGCATGGGATCATCAATCGGAGTTGCTTCAGGTATTAGTGCAGCCTCTGACAGGCGCGTTATCGCTTTCATAGGGGATTCCACATTCTTCCATGGTGGAATTCCAGGCCTAATAAATGCAGTACACAACAAATCCAGGTTGCTCCTTGTCGTTATGGATAACGATACCACGGCCATGACTGGCAGGCAACCAAATCCTGGAACGCCGGTATCTCTTGCGGGGCAATATACAAGGGAAGTATCCATAGAGGAAGTGGTCAAATCAACCGGCGTAGATTTCATGAAAACGGTTGATCCCTATGACCTGAAACAGACACTAACTGCGGTAATGGACGCACTGAGGCATGACGGCGTATCCGTCATAATAGCCAAGCGGGAGTGTGCGATCCTGCGCGACAACAGGAACAAAAAGCTTGGAGTTGAAGTCAAGTACACGGTGAATCCGGAAAAATGCACCGGGTGCATGAACTGCGTTACAAACTTTGCGTGCCCTGCCATGTCAATATCAGGGAACAGGGTTGTAATTGATCCTAATCTCTGTGACGGATGCAGCGTATGCACGCAGCCTTATGTTTGCCCGTTCCAGGCCATAGAAATGGAAGGTGATGCGGGTGCAGCATAATATAATCATAGCGGGAGTTGGAGGGCAGGGCGTTGTGACTCTTGGCCTCATGATCTCAAATGCTGCCATTTCGTCCGGCCAGAAAGCAATAATGTCAGAGATACACGGGCTTGCACAGAGAGGTGGCACAGTGTCGGTGGATGTAAGAATCGGGGACTATTATGCACCAATTGTGCCAGATGGAGACGCGGACATAATCATAGCCCTGGAGCCGCTGGAAGCACTGAGATCCTTAAAGAGGGCTGGACCACGCACAGTCATGGTGATGAGCACAGAGAAGCTTCCACCTGTTTCCCTTGGAATCAATAAAAAGCAGTATCCAGATATTGCCGATATCTGTAGCTCTATTGAGAAACAATTGAAATTGCACGTTATAAATGCGCTTGACCTTGCTAGGGAAGCTGGGAATTATCGTGCTGTAAACACAGTGATTGCCGGATTCCTGCTTGGGCTTGGTCTTCTAGACATTCCCAGGGAAATCATTGAGAACGAGATCTCAAGAGTATTTTCGGGAAAGGGGGCTCAGGCAAATCTTACAGCATTTAACCTGGGTTACAAAGCCGCAGAAGCAGAAGGGATCAAAGAAAAAGCTATTCCATGACCGCGGTCCAACTTCCCTAACCCTGCATATCATATCAATTTTCAGATTTTAGCTGCACATTTCTCCACAATATTGGAAAGAGCAATAATGGTGATGATTATACACCTGCATGAAGTGTACCATATGTGGCAGGGACGCCGTATACGAAGCCAGGTACAGCGGAGAATTGCTCTGCGCACAACACTTCACTGCTTCGGTTGACAGAAGAATAAAAAGGGAAATCAGGGATCAGGTATCATTTTCAGATCACCACATAACCATATCAGTAGCTGTTTCTGGGGGCAAGGACAGCTCAGTCACTCTTTTTGCCCTTGCAGGCCTTTTGGGTGGACGAAAAGATGTCACACTGAAAGCCTTTACGGTTGATGAGGGAATTGAAGGATATCGCAGCACAGGAATGGAGAAAGCACGCAAGCTTTCGGAGATGCTTGGTGTACCCCATTCAACCATCACATTTCGAGATCATTTTGGAACCACCATGGATCGTGTGGTCTCGGAGAATCCAGACGCAATACCGTGTTCACGCTGTGGCCCCATGAGGAGGCAGATGATGAATGTTGAGAGCCTTTCCCTGGATTCTGATTATGTTGCACTGGGCCTGAACCTTGATGATTATTCGCAGTCAATACTTATGAATGTGGCAAGGGGCGATGTGGCCCGGCTTGCAAGAATGGCGCCACATACTAGCTCCAGAGAAGGCATGGTCAGAAGAATACTGCCGCTTCGGAGAATTCCCGAGAAGGAAGTCATGCTCTACGCAATACTGAAAGGGATAGATTTTGACGCCTCGTGGTGCCCGTATTATGGAAAAGCACAGAGAAATACTTTCCGCGAAGTTGTTGATTCTCTGGAAGAACGTTTTCCCGGTACGCGGTTTGCGCTCCTCAACTTTCTCGACAGGATCAGGCCTTCAATAAAGATCAGTTCGGATTCAGGTGTAGGGAAATGCGAAATATGCGGCCAACCTTCCTCAAGCAGCATATGCCCTGTATGCGCATCTTCTTCTGAAAACTGGAATAAAATTTCCCGCGGAAGCTGATCAACTGAAACGTGGAATTTCGAACCGGTGAATTTCATAGAATGTTGCGAAATGTTTATTACGGCTCCTCCAATTTTAGGAAGCTTCCAATTCCAGTATTTCTGGAGAAAGGGGTTGTAGCTTAGCATGGTTTGAGCACCCGGCTGATAACCGGGAGGTCACCGGTTCAAATCCGGTCAGCCCCATGACGTTTCAAGGAGGCAGGATTATCCAGACTTTTTAACGATGGATGCTTGTATGATGTTTCAAATTTAAGGAACAGATTGTCATTATGGTTTTCCTTCTGCATGTAATATGAAATCAATCCGATCCATGGATTCTGAAGCTTCCCCATATTATCCGAATCTTTGAAGATGCCTGCAGAACATACATTGTGTCGGTTTTGCATGTTCATGGGATATAGCCATGGGAAATTCACATTATTCACGCGGTACCATGGCATTGAGGATTCTGTCCAGTTCTCCAGGAACCTTAAGTGGATTCAGTTTATTATGCCAGCGAAATATATGGTGGTATGTTTGGGATACGCTTGCGCTTAGGGTTATTGAAACTGGCATAGGAATGGGAATCATTTTAGAGCAATTATTGCTGATTCACACGATTTGAATGAACCTTAAGGCAATCGCTCAAATTATAAGTGTAGCCCCTGGAAATATGAAGCACCATAATAAAAATTATATGATTGATTTTTTGAATGATTGTCTACCTATGGCTTTATTTCAATAAACTTCAGAGGTCCTTTCTCATTATCATATCTAACGGCCGGTACCCCAGTGCATCGTACATTGCAACTGCTGGTTTATTATGCCAGAAAACATGAAGGGTTAGACTGGTGGCGCCCTTCTCTCTGGCTATCCTTTCAAGTGATTTTAGTGCTGAAGATCCGTAGCCCCTCCGCCTGGATTCTTCGTATATTATTATATCCCAAACATACGTTGATCTATGTTCTTTATTGTCCCACTCAACCCATAAAACCCCTACGTCTTCCCCACTGGCAACCTGAACAATATTCATTATGGAATGGCCTTCTGTTTCCCTTCCTCTGGGTAAAAGATCGCTGAAGGACTTCCTTGAGAGTTCTAACGCTTCACTCTCGTCCCACGCTCCAGCTTTTACTTTCTCATGAGCATAATCAATTATCTGTGCTTCCAGATATTCCCTGAAACCATTTTCACTGATAGGAACTAATGCTATTTCAGCTTCATTCATAAATCATGTAAGCAACTTTGATTTATATGGACTTTAACCTGACAGGTCAAAAACTGGTTAATAGGGCTTACGACATATAATAAAAGAATCTAGATAATAAAATTAGGGTCTTTCGCCATCAGCCGGTGATTAATTTTACATAAGGAGCCTTCCACCGTCTACCACTACCAGGCTTCCAGTCATGTAATCTGCCGCAGACGAGGCAAGAAACATCGCAACTTTTGCAATATCATCGGGAATGCCCATTCTGCCAAGTGGAATTTGAGCAATAAACCCTGCAGTCATTTTCTCAAGGTCTTCCTTTGTCATTTTGCTCGACTGTATGGAAAGCGAAGAACCCTCTGTGGATATTCCTCCCGGAGCTATTGCATTAACATTAATCCCGTATTTTGCCACTTCCAAAGCAAAATTCTTTGTGAACATAAGAACTCCACCCTTCGATGCATCATAGGCGGCAAGCCCAACTGCTGATGGATGTATGCTGTCAATAGACGCGATTACAACTATTTTTCCACCGGAACCCTGATTCACCATTTGTCTGGCAGCCTCTCTACATGTGAACGCAGCAGCCTTAAGGTTTATGGCATACACCTTATCAAAAAGGTCCGGCTTCATCTCCATCATGGGAACCATGGGATATATTCCGGCGTTATTGATCAGAACGTCTATTCCTCCAAATTGTTTCACCATTGTATTTATCATGATCTTGGGCGAATCCTGGTCCACCAGGTCAACATAAACGGCAGCAACGTTGCCCCTGACAGAAGCCGGAAGGCTGTTAATGTAATTATTGGCAGGGTCAACAGCCTTATCAGCAATCAGGACCTTAGCACCTGCTGATACAAATCTCTTCACTATCCCCATACCGATTCCCATTGATCCGCCGGTAACCAGTACTCTCTTTCCATTTAACGAAAATGGATTAGTTTCCTGCATGCTATCACCCCTACTTATACAATCCATATAAGTATTTAAATTTCCATATTTATTGGCCGATTTTATAAGCGCGTACACGCTGCGTTTCTTCCTTATACTGCCTGGAAACGTCCCTGGTTTGCAATGCCCCAGTGCCCAGTTTCTTTTGGGCTTATGATCGGATAATATTTTTCAAATGGAAATTGGCTTTCTTACCAGCATGGATATGAATGTGCGCATCTTTGTTGCGTCCATGGATCGCTTGATCCCTTTTCTACGATAGTGCCGGCAGAAAGATAAAATTCCAGTATTGCAGAAATAATTGTCACAACTAAGGAAAAACTGTATTTTCCAGTATAATTTTGTTTATATCGGTAGATGTCATACTGGACATGCACCAAATTCCACGGGATGTGATGAAATGGAAAAAGAACCGAAACCCGCTAAGATTGTGGACGTGCGTGGTACTATTTGCCCCGGGGCGCTCTGGGAAATGCTTATAGCATACAAGGACGCCAAGGTCGGAGATGTCATTGCGGTATACTCATCGGATCCAAGTGTAAAGGAAGATGCTCCCGCGTGGGTGAGCAAGTCGCAGAATGAACTCGTAGGGGTCTACGATCGTAAGGGCTACTATGAGATTATGATGAGAAAAACAAAATAAATTTGTCTCACCATGAATTTTTCCTGCTCTGTCAATGGCCATCAAAATTGATGCCGCAATATGGCTAAGAACAAGAAAGATTTATTTTGTAGATAAAAATTTAAAAAACCACTCAGATTCCCCGTAAACAGTTTAGTTTTCCGCTTCCCTGGTGTTTTGCTTCGCGTAAGAATATCAATTTTAAAGACAAAAATTAAATTTTCCTCATAAATACATCTGTAACAGAATGATCCGACCCCTTTCTGAGGATCAGGTGTGCATGGTATTTTGTTGGTTCAATATTGAGCTTCAGGTTAACCGCATTGATTTCTTCCCATATGGAAGATGCTGTTGTTATGGCTTCATCAATGCTCAGCTCAGCGTATTTCCTGAAAAATGATTTAGGGTCCCTGAAAGCAGTTTCCCTGAACACGAGAAACCTGTCGATATACCATTTCTTGATATCTGCAACATCAGCATCCACATATATTGAAAAATCAAAGAAGTCTGATACCAGCAGTTCAGGGTTGGTCTGGGAGGCCACGGTGCTTCTTGTCTGGAGAACATTGAGCCCCTCCAGGATCACGATATCTGGGCTCTTTATTTCCTGAAACTGTCCCGGAACTATATCATAGGTCAGATGAGAATAGAGAGGGATCTTCAGATCTTCCCTTCCACTCTTAAGTTCATAAAGAAAGTGAATCAGTGAGCGCACATCGTAGCTTTCAGGAAAACCCTTTCTGTTCATGAGGCCTTTGGCTTCCAGAACGCTGTTTGGAAGCAGAAAGCCGTCAGTTGCAATAAGCGATACCCTGGGCCCAGTGGGCCATCTCGAAATTAGTGTCTTAAGGAGTCTTCCTATGGTGCTCTTTCCCACTGCGACGCTGCCTGCCATTCCAACAACATACGGCACCATCTCACCCTTTTCCTTGAGAAACTCCCTTCTGGCATCATAGAGCTGTCTTGCTGCGCAGTAATATATGTTCATCAGCCTTGATAGAGGAAGGAAAACCTCTTCAACTTCCTGAAGTGAAATTTTTTCATTAATTCCCCTTATAATGCTCAGATCTTCCTCAGAAACAGTCATTGGTGTTGAATCACGAAGTGTCTTCCACTCATCTCTTGTGAAGGATAAGAATGGAGAAACTTTACTTTCATTCAGAATCTTAAGCAATATGATGCGCTCCCTGTTTTTTAGAGTTAGCGGTTTAATGGAATGATTGCTAATTGAGTATAAACATTTCCAGCATGAACTATGCTTATCTCCCATGTTGACATGTTTATACATGCATAAAGTATGCCCGGTGTGCCATTCTGACAATGTTACAGGGGCAATGATAATGATAATGGGCCAGTACAAATGCCTGGATTGCGGCTACAGCGGTCCGTTTGTGATGGAAATGGATGACTACGCCTATGAAGAGCTTCTTCTGGATGATGCACGGAAAAAGGAATAATCATGGCGCAGAAACATTGCAATCAGAGGATGATTTTGAATAGTTCTACAAATATTACCACAAGAAATACTGTCCCTATGGCCGCATATATGCCTTTTTCCGAGGTCCTGTGAGCAAGGTATGAGAAACCAGACCCGGATGCCAGAGAAGCCACCCCGATGACTGCTGCAGCAGTGAAGTCAATCAGCCCCAGAGAAGCATACCCGACCGTTCCGCTCAGTGCAGAAAGCAGCATTGCAAGTGTGGCTGTACCCACCATTTTCTGTGCAGGGATTGTGAAGAGAAGCATGGTTATTCCTATAAACATGATTCCTCCACTTGTGCCAATTGTCCCGGTAAGAAAACCCACAGGGATGCTCAGGCCAAAGGCTAGCAGAAGAGCGCGAATTTCAGGCATGGAAACATGCGTTACCTTTCTCATACTGGTTTTTCCAAAAGCCCTTCTATACATCTGGAAAGAAAGCACCGCGGTAAGCGCCATGAAAGCAATTTCCAGCGGAAGCTGGGAAACAGAAACCGCTACCCGTGATCCTATCTGGGCTCCAATGATGGCGCCAAGGCCCATAGTAATCCCGCTTTTAACATATACGCTCTGTTTCCTGAGATAAACGTATATAACTATGGATGTGGTGATTACATCCACAAGCAGGCTTGCCCCAACCGATCTCTGGAATGTGAATCCCATTAGACCAAGTGCAGGCACAACAACGAGAACTCCGCTGCTGCCAGTCATCCCCGTAAGTGCACCCACTGCTATCCCTACAATGATTAGAATGAGGATGTCCAGCATCAGACCATATTTCACTGTTGTTTAAAAACAATCCACAGATGGGATCGTATGACATGAATATGAAAATGTAATTCATGCATTTGCAAAAAAAAGGAGAACGCCGGGGGGGAGATTCGAACTCCCGAGCTACAAGAGCAATAGATCTCGAGTCTATCGCCTTACCAGGCTAGGCTACCCCGACCAAAAGTGTATGGAACTTCTGGTTAAGATTTTTATGCTTCGCCGTGGTATTTCATATGCTCTTTCATCATGCAGCGGTCCATTACAACCTGTATACCATTTGATTTTGCCAGTTTGGCTGCCTCCTCATTTACAACCCCTTCCTGAAGCCATATTGTTGCAGGTTTAAGTTTCAAAGCTTCCTCCACTATCTGGAGAGCAGCTTCTGGTTTTCTGAAGATATCCACTATGTCAACCCTTACATCCTTAGGTATTGATGAAAGGTCTTTATAGGCCTTTATGCCCAGCCACTGGGTTATTGTCGGATTCACAGGAAGTATGGTATATCCAGCCCGCTTCAGGTACTCAGCAACCCTGTAACTGTCGCGGTCAGGTTTGTCAGAAATACCAACAACTGCAACTGTACGGGTTCTGTTCAGAATCTCAGGAATATTTTCCTCATCAAATTTAGCCATGCCATGCGATGTTCACAACGGTAATTATCATTTTTGTAGTGTGACATGCAGAAATGAAGCAATTTGTAAAGGTCAATGTATATATACTATCTCTGAATTCATCATTTCTATGTTTTGTCCTAAATGCGGTTCCCTCATGACACCATCCAATGGAAAGATGGTTTGTACGAATTGCGGATATACCCAGACAGCTGGAACAGGAAAATCTGGTAAGATAGTTAGCACGTCTGCCGCCAAGGAGGTAATCATGATCAAGGAGGAAAAGAACGCTGAGCCGCTGGACTCGGATGCAGTCTGCCCCAAGTGCCATCACAGGGGCGCATACTACCTTCTGAAACAGACAAGGTCTGCGGATGAACCGGAAACAAAGTTCTACACATGCGAGGAATGCGGATACAGGTGGAGAGAATATTAAATTCATGGATTTATTTTCAGTGGTGATGCCTCATGGTTCTTGAAGGGCTGGCTGGTTCACTGAGGGAGACAATTCGCAAAATATCCCGTGCAAGTTATATCGACAAAGAGACAATAAAGGAAGTTTCAAAGGAACTCCAGAGGGCGCTTCTAAAGGCTGATGTCAATGTTAAACTTGTTCTGAACCTTTCATCCACCCTGGAGCGAAGGGCAACTGAGGAAAAGCCTCCAGCTGGAATGACAGAACAGGACTTCATGATCAAGATCATATATGAAGAGCTTCTGAAGATTCTTGGGGAAGATTCAAGGATAGAACTCGGTGATCAGACAATTATGCTTGTCGGCCTTTATGGGCAGGGAAAGACAACAAGCGCAGGAAAACTTGCAAAATTTTTTCACAGGAAAGGCCTCAGTGTAGGCCTCATAGCGGCAGATGTTCACAGGGCAGGAGCCTACGATCAGCTTGAACAGGTGGCAAAACAGGTAAACGTTCCGTTTTATGGTGAAAAAGGGCAGAAAAATCCAGTCAGGATTATAAGCAACGGTCTTGAGCACCTCAGGGACCTGAAGGTGAAGATCATTGATACCAGCGGCAGGGATTCCCTGAACCAGGAACTGATTGACGAGATAACTGAGATAAAGAAAAAATTCGAACCAAAGGAAGTCCTGCTGGTAATGGACGCAACAATAGGGCAGCAAGCAGGGCCACAGGCAAAGACAATAAACGATGCTGTGGGCATAACCGGTGTTATAATAACAAAGATGGACGGCACAGGTAAGGGCGGTGGCGCCCTAAGTGCTGTTGCTGATATCCATGCGCCTGTTTATTTCTTGGGCACCGGAGAGCACATGGATGATCTGGAAGTGTTCAACGCAAAGAAGTTTCTGTCACGCCTGCTGGGCCTTGGGGACCTAGAAACACTTCTGGAGGCATTCCAGGAGACTGAGATAACAGAAGAAGAGGCAGAGGAATCAATGAATCGCCTCATGTCCGGGAAATTCAACCTCAAGGACATGTATGATATCTGGGAGAAATTCGCACAGCCCGGCATAATGAGAAAGATGTTTGATGCGCTCCCCCTCTCAAAGATACCCGGGGGAGGAAAGATAGGCACTGAGGATCTGGACAATGCACAGGACAAGCTGAACAACTACCGTGTAATCATGGATTCCATGACGTTCTATGAACTGGAGCATCCCGATGAGATAAATGCCAAACGCATCATGAGGATAGCAAAAGGCTCTGGCCGCGAGGAAACTGATGTGAGGAATTTGCTGCGTGAGTTCAAGGCTATGAAAAATAATCTCAAGGCCATGAAGGGCAATCGTGGATTCAAGAAATTAATGAGAAACCAGATTAAGGCTGGGAACTTCGGCCTGGAGAATCTGGAAGGCCTTCAGTAATTGCCCTTAAGGATACCCAGAAGTCCGCCAATGTCCATGTGCATCCGTCTCTCGATTTCAGCCAGGGATATTTCAGAAAATTTCTCCATGTCAAGCCTTAGCAAAAATTTTTCAATTCCATCGTGCCGTGATTTCAGTAGTTCTTCGTATAGAAGAAACTCATCACTCACCGTGGGTGCAAGTTCTGCGTGGAATCTTTCGGTGTAAGCCTGCACAGCGTTTTCATTTTTTCCATTGATTTCTCCTGTTATGCATTCTGCTGCAAGCCGGGCCGTTGCAATTGACTGGTGAAATGCAGAGGGGAAGATGGGATTCCAGAGACCTGACTGAAGCCCCACAACAAGAGCTCCACCATACTCAGGAACAGGGGCCACCGGCAGATCCAGGATTCTCTGGCCAGATGCTACACTCCCTGGCAGTGCCATTGCATCAGGTGAAGGAATTTCAGAATTGCTATGCATCATGAATAATGAATCACGAAATCCACCTGGAACTGGGTTTTCTATGGATACGCCATGATCAATGCTGGAAAATGAAATCGTTGCCTTTCCAATGCGCTCAGATGGAGACGCTGATCTCCGGTACCTGAAACCGCTTTTGATGAGTACCGGTCCTGAAGGCTTACTGGAAAAAGCGGGCACGTTTGCCCATGATCCGCCGGCGAGAACCAGGAAACTTGATTTAAGAAGTTCGAGCCTGGAGCCAGCCCTGACAGTAACCGCAAATTCATCGTTACTGTTGAGCGAAACTTTTTCTGCCCTGGATCTGATGCTAACAGCAGAACCTTCAAGCGCGGCAAGTGCAGTGAGTTCCTTCTTAAGTCTGTCTGTCTCAACAACAGAGTTGAATGCATCGCCCTCTCTTCCTGATGCTTCAAGTGTGAGGCTGGACGAGCCGCAGCGGATATCAACCGCTTCCAGCTTCTCGATCCTCATTTCCACGGGATTTGCCCCGGCAGATCTTATATCACTGATGTTGATCAGATCGTCGCAGGTCATGGGAGCGCCGATTTCCATCTTCATGTCAATTATGGCCGTGCTGATGCCATTTTTTTGAAGAATCCTCGATGTTACTGACCCCGACGGGCCACCTCCGATTATGATGCAGTCTGGCAATGCAGGTCAAATGCATTCCGTCTCATTTTGTTTTTCATGGAGTCTGTCACTCCGGCGGTATCAAATAAATTTTAAATATGGTGCCATATACTCAGGCAGTAGTCGATTTTCATGAACGGCGTGGACAATTATGATATAATAGTTGCAGGAGCGGGCCTTTCGGGCATGCTGGCAGCCACAGTTGCCGCTAGGGCCGGCAAAAGGGTCCTGATGCTTGACAGGAACAGGGAAGAGGAAGCTGGTAAGAAAACAGTTTGGGGCTGGACTTGTGGTGATGCAGTGGCAGGTTCCCACATAGATTTCGTGCCCCAACAACTCGGTGTTT
>JAJZAW010000008.1 GCA_021799185.1 Thermoplasmata archaeon | reverse complement strand
ATCTATTTGCCAGGTTGCTTGGCGAACCGCAAAATGAATTCAGCAGTGTACATGTGGCTGGGACCAATGGGAAGGGCTCCACATCTGCTTATGTTTACAATATCCTGAGAAGGAAATATCACACAGGGCTATACACGTCCCCGCATCTCATCAGGTTTAATGAAAGGATAGTTTTTGACAGGGAGTTGATCCCGGATTCATATTTAGAGGAATTTGTGGAGACATATAGAAAAATCATTACAGAACTTGGGGAATCCAAAAGGAATCCAACTTTTTTCGAAGTTACTACGCTTCTTGCATTCAGGTACTTTGCCGACAGAAAGGCACAGTACGCTTCGGTGGAGGTTGGCCTCGGGGGGCGTCTTGATTCCACAAACATAATAACACCGGAGGTGAGCGTAATTACACAGATCGGTTTTGAGCACGCAGATAAACTCGGATGCTCACTCACCTCAATTGCAACGGAGAAAGGGGGCATCATAAAACCGGGGAAACCAATCATCCTGGGCGACACTAAGCCGGAAGTGGTTAATACAATCAGAAGAATTTCACAGGTTAGGGGGTCTCCGCTGATACTTTCTGCGAAGGACGCAACCGTATCAGATATTGAATCTGACATTTATGGAAGCCGTTTCGTTCTTGGCACACCTAAAAATGAATACAAGATTTCAACATCTCTGGCAGGGAAATTCCAGGTTAAAAACGTTACAAACGCAGTGCTGGCAGTTGAGCAGATTGAAGATCTTCGCATAACCAGAGGGCAGATTGAGAAAGCGATTGCTGCCACAAGGTGGCCTGGAAGGATGGAAATCATAAGAAAGGACCCGATTCTTATGGTGGATTGTGCCCACAACCCTCCGGCTGCAAATGCTCTGGCGCAGGCGTTTTCTGAATTTCATCTTCCGGAACCTACGCTTGTAATAGGAATGCTATCCGATAAGGACACCTACTCATTCCTGCATGCCTCCAGGAAAATATCCAGCAAGGTAATATTCACAATCCCGGATGAGCCGCAACGTGCCGTTCCACCTGAAAAACTCGCTGAAATAGGCAGGTCAATCTTCTCTGAAGTAAAGGTAATACATGATCCTGTTGAGGCTTACAGAAGTGCAATGGAATCCTCCCCAGTCACACTGGTAATGGGCTCCATGTACCTTGTGGGAGTTGTTATGGCAGAAGAGCGGGTTCCGGTAATGCCTTTCCATGATGATTAATCTTACGGTGCTCTATCTAGTTACAGAGCGGGTCAAAAAAGATTTTAGTACTCCCTATGGCTTCGATATTCTTACCGGTAGTTAGCATGAATCTCTTCTCTAAGTTTTCGGCTGAATCCCCGCTGATCAAGGGTGATCTGGAGAAGTTGAGCGGCTCTTTCATGCCCAACTCATTTCCGCACAGGGAAAATGAGATAGACCATCTGGTTATGGTTCTCAGCAGCATAATGCGAGATATGAAACCATCAAATATGCTGCTTTACGGCAAAACAGGAACCGGAAAGACCTCCACAACTTCATATGTTACATCAATGCTAAAGGAAGCCGCTGAAGACAAGGTAAATGTGTGTTATGTCAATTGCCAGATTTACGATTCTCCTTATTCAATTCTTGTCACTATTGTGAACTCAATAGCCACTGGTGCTCAGGATCAGATCCCGCCAATGGGATGGCCGATGGACAGGATATACGGAGAGCTTGTCACAAGAATGAATGCCCAGAAATCTTTCTATGTTCTCGTGCTGGATGAAGTAGACAAACTCATACAGAAGAATGGCAGCGACGCCCTTTACGTAATCCTGAAGATACTTGATGACACACGAATGTCAAAAGCTTCAATAATAGGCATCACAAACGATGCGAATTTTCTTGACACCCTTGACCCGCGTGTTAGAAGCAGAATGAACCAGGAAAGTATAATGTTCTCTTCCTACAATGCCCAGCAGCTCAGAGACATAATTACATTCAGGCTCGATGGCATAGTAAAGGAAGGAGTCGTGGATGAATCCGCGATAAATCTGTGCTCGGCCATAGGCGCCCAGGAGCATGGAGATGCAAGGAAAGCGCTGGATCTCATGAGGATTGCCATTGAAATCGCCATACGGGAGAACAGGGAAAAGGTAACGGACAGGGAGGTTTATGAAGCCAGGGATAGGTATGAGATGAACGTTGTGCATGCCGCAATATCCAGTCTTCCTCTGCAGTCTAAAATGGTGCTTCTCAGTGCGGTTGTTACACAGGAACTGAGCAAGAGGCTGATGATCACAGGGGAGATATACGAGAATTACAGGAACATCTGCACAGAACTCGGTTTTATTCCTCTAACTTCCCGAAGAGTTGGCGATATTCTCTCTGAACTTGAAGAGTTTGGGTTACTGTCTGCAACCACAAGAAGCATGGGAAGATATGGTAGAACCCGATTTATAAGGGTTATGGGTGATCCTGACCAGTACAAGCATTATCTCATGGAGGACGAGAATCTTTCACATTTTATGGGATCAAAGATAACCAGGCAGTCCAGGTTCGAGAATCTTGATGGCATGCAGAAGGGGATGAATATGGAATCAATGGATCGCGCTCTTTCAGATTTCGCTGAAGGCAAGCCTGATCGAGAATGAATGGTTGAGATGAATGGTTTCATGGAATGTTTTAGTTGCCCATCTAAGTCAGATGAATAAAATTTATTCTGGATAAATGAAACACATGTCATCTGCGATCTTTGCCAGTTTCATACCGTGATCACGTGAAAAGTCAACTGGGGCATCAGTCCAGTCATAATTATCAACAATGATCAGGAATCTTTTCTTTAGGTGCGGCAATGCTGTTGAAAGCTCAAACATCACATGATCGTATGTATGTTCTGAATCGTGAAAGAATATATCAACAGGCCCTGCCTCCAATAAGCTCTTTTTAAGAGTTTTCTGAGTATTGCCGATTATGAGGTGCCACCTTTTCCTGAGGCTGTCATCTACCAGGAAGCCTACCGGGCGCTGTTCATCTTCTCCATACTTTACTCCCAGATCAAAGCTCCAGAGTTGACCTGAAAAATCTTCTGACGCCCTCAGTATAACCAGGCTTGAACTGCCCGTTCCAACCCCGGTCTCCACGGTAACTTTGGACCTGAAATTCTCAACTGCAGCATAGAGCCAGCACATCTCGGTATAGGAAAGCTGCCAGTAGTTTTTCCCGCCGATCATGGAATCAATGTGGTCAAGCTGAGACCCTGCGGCATTAAAGGATCTCTCAATGTTTTCGCTGTCTGCTTCCATATATTCGAGCAGATCCTCCTTGCCTTTGAAATCAGGTTTTATTTGCATATGTCATTCATACCACAATAGCCAAAGAATTATTTATTATTGGGTTACAATTGTGTCATAATTCTCATGCTGTCTTATCCGGTTCTTGCGGGTATAGGAATACTTCTCGGAATATCTCTCGCAGGCCCACCGGGTCCCGTAACCGCTATCATGGTGCAAAGATCTCTCAAATCAGCCCTTATGGGGGTAGCCGTAGGATTCGGCGCCATGACTGCTGATTTCATCCTAATGGTACTTGTGACCACATTCGGCAGCGTGATAAATCTGAAATCTTTTGACATGTATATCTACATTCTTGGGGCTGTGTTCTTTCTTTATCTTGCATTCATAATAGCCAGAGCTGGTGAATCTTCAGTTAAATCGGGCAAGAGCGGATCAGGGTACGTTGCCGGGCTGACCATCGGGCTGGTAAATCCCATGCAGATAGCGTGGTGGTTTACTGCTGGACTCAGTGTCCTTCAGAAATTCGGGTTCATGACCATAATATTCCTTTTTGTGGGCATAGTGATTTGGGTAATATTCCTGGCAGAACTTGTCAACAGAGCATCACTCAGATACGAACGGGAAGTTGTGCTCGGCGTCAAGATTTTCAGCATATCCGCACTGGCGGTTTTTGGAGCACTCTTTCTGATACTGGGAATCACTCAGATATTTCATATTGTGCTGTAACGCCTGTAACGAGTCAAGAAGGCTGCCTCTGCAATTTATCAGATGGGTTATATTCATTACAAAATTCAAGGGAGAGTGCTAAAAAAATTTAGAAAAAGGGTTTGTGTTCAGATCAACTTTTCAGCAAATGTGCCGTAGGGATCCACAGGAGTGTAGCCATCTTTGCCAGTTACAATCTGCTGGGAAGGCGGGTAATCAAGATAGTTAGGTACAAACTCATTCAGCCTCTTTGTGAAGCTTGGTATGGTCCTGTTATCATAGAATACTCCTGTTGGAATCCGATCTCCCCATTCCATTCCCTTCGTATAGGCTTTCTGGAATTTCTCCTCTGCCTGGTTTTCATTTCCGGGAGTTATTACCGGGTCCCAGTTCTTATCCTCCTCTTCCAGCTTGTAAACTCTCTGCCTGTACCATTCCATGGTGTTGACATTATTGTAAGTTGGGCACGGCTGGAGAACATCTATCACAGCTGAACCCTCGTGCATAACTGCCATTTTGATTAAATCCTTGAGCTGCTTCATGTCAAAGCTGAATCCCCTCGCTACGAACGAATAGCCGGACGAAAGGGCCAGAGTTATTGGATTGACCTTGCCGAATACGTTGGGCCTTGCCAGGCTCTTTGTCTGCTCTCCGAGTTGCATTGTCGGGGCAGCCTGACCTTTAGTAAGACCATAAACCTCATTGTCATATATTATGAGGGTTAATCCAGTGTTGCGTCTCCCTTCAGCCACAAAATGACCTGCTCCAATACCCAGCATGTCTCCGTCACCGCTCGGTACGATTACCTTCAGGTTCGGATTTGCCAGTTTAACTCCAGTAGCAAATGGAATTGATCTGCCATGAAGCGTATGGACCCCACCCATGTTCAGGTAGTGTGGTGTCTTTCCAGAACATCCTATGCCTGAAATTGCAACCACATCATTTCCATTCAAGTTCAGTTCAGCAAGTGCCTGGGTAATTGATGTGAGTATTCCGAAATCCCCACATCCAGGGCACCAGTCCACGGTTACATCGTTCTTAAAATTATGCGCCATTCTGTAACACCTCTATTTCATTTTTGCTTTTTCCGGAATAAATATCCTTTGCAGCCTTGAGTATCTCATCTTCGGTCATATGCCTGCCGTTATACTTCAGAATGGACTTCTCAATGCTTATTCCGGTATTCAATTTTATCACCATTGCTGCCTGCGCAAGCATGTTGCTCTCCACATCTATTATGAGCTTTGCCTTTCCAAGAACCTTTTTAACAAATTCTGACGGGAAGGGCAAGAACATTTTCAGATAAAGCAGGTTAGCACTGATTCCCTCCTTCTTTAGATCCTCCATTACGTCCAGAATCGGGCCCTTCTGACTTCCCCATGTGACGAACGTTATATCCGCCTTGTCCGGCCCATAAAGAATAGCCTGATCATTTATGGGGATCTCCTGAAGTGCTGTTTCAAGTTTTTTGAATCTCTTCCTCATCTGGGAGTCTCTCATTTCCGTGTCCTCAGTGACATGGCCGAGTTCATCATGTTCATCCCCAGTCATCCAGAATATATCCTTTCCGAGAATACCCATTTCTGAAATTCCAGTTTCGGTTTTAAGGCTGTATCTGTGGAAATCAGATGACGGAACGGTCTTAAGTGTTTGTGGAACAGGAACTCTCTTGGTATCAATGTCCGGGATCATATCTGTTGTGTTTGCAAGATTTTTGTCGATAAGGTGTATGACTGGCAACTGGTATCTTTGCGCGTAATTGAGGGCTTTCATGGCATCATAGATGCACTCCTCAACATCTCCTGAAGAAAGGACTATTCTGGGAAACTCCCCATGTCCAGTGTTGAGTGCGAATAGCAGGTCCGATTGGCCGTTTCTGGTAGGGAGTCCGGTACTCGGCCCACCTCTCTGATAGAGTGTAACCACAATGGGGACTTCATCCATTCCTGCAAAACCTATGCCTTCAGCCATAAGCGAAAAGCCAGGTCCGCTGGTGGCTGTTGATGCCCTTGTACCAGTCAGTGCAGCACCCTGTGCCATAGTTACTGCTGATATTTCATCCTCGGTCTGTACAACCACAACTCCGCCCCTCTTCAGCCGGTTCTTCTCTCCCTCTATAAATGAATATTCCTCGTGCTCCTCAAGTATTGTGCTTTCATCACTTGCCGGCGTTATTGGGTAGTATGTCTGTAATCTCAGTCCACCCATCAGCTTTCCAATTGCGGACCCATCATTCCCTGTTATAAGGAATCTCTTTTTCTTTTGCAGTGTCTTGAGTGGCTTTCCAGCAAGCCCGTTTTCGGAAGCATACCTGTAGGCTGCTTCGACGACCCTTACATTTTCAGCAACCACTTTTTCTTTGTTCGAGAATACCTGTTTTATGGCTTCGATTGTAAATTTCTGATCCAGTCCGGCGATTGAAAGGGTAACAGCCGAACCCAGGGTGTTGAAATATCTTGCTGCCGGACCTTCAGCATTTGCTGAAGCCACAACATCGTTGAACGGAATTGGCATCGGAATGCCCCCCCTGCTTTTCATGTAATCCACGGCGCCCTTCACAGTGTTAGGAAATTTAGCGCCATCCAGGGTTTCCTTGATGCGTCTGGCAGTGTCGCGCATGATCATCCTGGCTTGGGCCAAGTCGGAGCTTTCGAAACTCCGATCATAAATTATCTTCGTACCCGGACCCACATCCTCAAGATGTTCAAAGATTGTATCTGCATCAAGGGCCACGATTATATCCACAGGATACCTAAGCGATCTTGGGCGCTCTTCATTAACCCTGAGGTGATTGTAACTGTGCCTTCCCTTTATGTTCGAGTGGTATTCTCTAACTCCAAATACATTATAACCAGCTTCTGCAAAGGCCCTGTTAATCATGTTAGATGAAGTATCTATACCTCCACCCTGAGGACCTCCAATTGCTACATTTAAATCCATTGGACTTTCGCCTTTCGAATGGAGATTATAAACGAATTAAAATATTTTATCTGGTGACCCAGTCATATATTTATGAGGACGCATAATACTGCTTTTATCATGAACACTGCGATGTTTGTGAGCTCTGTTCTTATTTTACATTTGGAGGAATATCAATTATGTTGACACATTTCTCTGGAAAATCCAGTTATTATTTTTCCAGAAACAGCAATTCATTACAGTCCTTGATTTGCCGCTGGATTCCCCATGCCGGCATAAAGGTCTGCAGCAAGGCTTCAGACTGGCTAACAGATAAACAGTGCCTAATGGAACGGATCGGCAAAGCTTTGGCCAAAAGTGTAGCCCCGGTTTTACCCGTAGACCCTCAATAGCCTTGTGAGTCATTTTAATCTGAGATCAATGCAAAGAATGCGCAATAAGGAGTTGACCTACGGACTGTCCAGTGGAATTTTGTATCATACTCAAGGAGCTGTTTTGTCTGCGACCAGCCATTGAGCATGGGACTTCCTGCAAATTCATTTATTGTACCTTTCAATACAGGTATGAAATGATTGCACTCTATTTTCTGCAGAAAGCTGACAGGGGCGTATTTGATCAGATCACTTCAGATGACATTCTGGGAAGGCAGACACTGAACCTGAAAGAATCCGCCAACTATATTCCGGATGCGCCAGATCTCATCATATATTATGAAGGATCTGACGAGGGAAGGAAGCGGCTTGAGCAACTATTCGGGAAATTTCTCAAAAGAATGGAAACCGAAACAGAAGAAAAGGTCATCAGGCAGATCAAAGAAGAAGACTCCCGGGCTGAAAGTGGAATGGGTTTCCTCTTTGGTTAGGCCTTTAGCATCTGTGGAGAATTTTCAATGATAATTCTGACCGGAATGCCTGGATCGGGAAAGGATGAATTTGTGAAGATTGCAAGGGAAATGGGCTATTCTGATGTTCACATGGGAGAGACTGTAAAGGAGTTCGCCAAGGAGGCAGGGATACCAATGGTGGACAAGGAAATAGGCCAATTTGCCAGTTCCGAAAGAAAGTTGCACGGAATGGAAATCTGGGCAAAGAGAACGGCCGAGCGTATCAACGATCCTGAAAGGACGATTGTTGACGGGCTTCGAAATATCGAGGAACTTGAGTTCTTTAAAGGTCATTATGATTCAGTCATAGTTGTTGCCATATATGCAAACAGGCAGGAGCGCCTTAATCGTATACTGAAAAGAAACAGGATAGACGACGTTAGGAATGAAAATGAACTGGAGATGAGAGATGGCCGGGAGCTAACATGGGGCATCGGCCGCACCATTTCTCTTGCAGATCATATGATCGTAAACGATGGAACACTTGAAGAATTCCACACGAAAGTCAGGCTTTTCCTTTCTTCTCTTGTCAGCAGTCATTCTTGATTATGTAATCGCTAACTGCAGTGAAGAATCTTTGTCCAACCGCTGAGTTACCGTAGTTTTCCCTGTCGATTCTCCTGTAGTAATAAAAAAGTCTTTCAGGGTGTGGCATCATTCCTATGACATTTCCATGCGGATTCGAAACTGCTGCGACTGATGATATGGATCCATTTGGATTCCACGGATAACCGTCAAGTTCTCCCTCAGGAGTTGAATAGCGGAATAAAATTTGCCCATTATCCTCAAGTTTTGATAGAGTTTTTTCTGGTTCTATTATCCTGATCTTGCCCTCTGCGTGTGCCACAGGTATGAGATGATGCGAACCCACTTCAAGATTTGGTGACAGAATGGGATTATGGGTTTCAACCCTTACATAGGTATATCTGCATTCGTACCGGTTGGAATCATTCGGTGCCAGCACTATTTCCCTGGACTGTCCGCCAGACCATCCCGGAAGGAATCCCATTTCCGTCAGCACCTGGAACCCGTTGCATATTCCTATTACCGGTTTATCCTCATCAACAAATCTGGAAATATCCTTCAAAGCAGCGTCCTCAAGCCTGCGAGCAAAAAGCACTCCTGCCCTAATGTAGTCTCCGGCTGAAAAACCTCCAGGGATAAAAATGGCCGAGAAATCCTCAAGGCTCACCGTTTTTCTTTTGAGTTCGTTTATATGGATGTAATGTGGCTCCAAACCCACTCTGCTGAATGACTGGAAGGCTTCATATTCGTTGTTCGTCCCTTCCATTCTGACTATGGCTACCTTCTTTGCAGCCACGGACGACGTTTACTGTCCTCCCCTTCTCTCCTTAGCCTTCATTCTGAGGCCAGTATAACCGCACTTTCTGCACCTTGTGGCATTGGGTGAATTCCTTGCGTCACATCTCATGCAGATTTTCTTGTTTAATCTTCTTTCAACAGCTTCTGGAAATGCCATATTTATCAAACCGTGTACTTAGCAAATGCTAATGCTGGCTGAAATTGTTATTGAGTATAATAAGGTACTCATACTATTCTTGGAACTATGATTTCCCATAGAAAAAGAAACAGAACAAGAAATCCAACAAAAGTAGTTATCTTCCCAACGTTCGCGTCGTTCCTAAGAAACTTAAGCCTTTCTTTTTTGCCGGCAATGTAAAGAGTGTCCCGGAAGAATTGGCCTCCATCAAAGACAAAAAGAGGGAGTGCGTTTGTTATGGCAAGCAGGAGGTCCCACCAGAAAAGCCAGTAAAATACATTTACTATGCCCCAAAAGACAAATGGACTGAATGGTACAGTGAAAAGGGACGCAAGAGAGCTTGGTACAGGATAGAGATAAGCAAAGGGAAGTGATATGAATTCAAGGATTCCGGTCCAGGGAATAGTAAAGACCTGTTTTCCTGAAAGGATGTCCTGCATTCCGGAAAGCGCCAGTCCACCAATTCCAAAATAGCTAAGGGTAATTCCTATAAAGCTCTTGCCTGCATAAGATGGGGAGTTAGCTGACGGATCATATTTGCTGTAATAATAGTACAGGGATGTAGTATTTACAGAATAAGTTTTAATTGAATTAGTGCGGGTCGTTGTGTTATATATTTCTACGCTCATATTCACAGTGTTTCCCGGAGTAACACTATCAAGATAACTGGACAGAACCGTATCGTTGTAAGCCACCTCATTACCAACTGAAAGAATGATTGAGCCAACGGGAATCGACGCATTATAAGCTGGCAGACCTTCAATAACCGAAGCAACAACAATTCCGGCAGGAATTGGAATCCTTGATATGGTGCCACCTTTACTTATCTCAGCTGTATAGTTCTGGCCAGGAGTCAACACGGAATCAACGGTCAAGTTCACGAGCGCGTTTCCAGAATAACTCACGGACGAATTCCCGTATGATATCAGCTCTGAGCCTGTGGGAATAAGGGAAGCTGCCGCCGATCCTCCGGTGGTTGATTCCACATACAGTCCCTGATGTGCTGGCGTAACAGCAGGAAAAAGCAGGAATGTAACAATTATAAGGGAAATGATAGCAATAACAATGTTAACTCCAGGTCCTGCGGCTATGATCCTTCTCCTTACCACAGGGTCTGCAGACATAATTTCTTTCTCGTCAGGTTCTACAAATGCCCCAAGGGGTATTATAAAAAACAGTGCACCTACTGAACTCAGCTTTATGCCCTGCCTTCTTGCCACCACACCGTGGAATATTTCGTGTATGGCTACTGCAGCTATTATTGTAACCAGGCCATATGATATTGGTATTGCTGGATTGATTCCAGGAAGCCCGATCAAAAGGCTCAGTGAGGGTGCATTGGAGGGCTTTATGTTAATTGAAAGAATCGATCCATATATTAGGAGAACTACCGCAAAAATAGAGCTTATTATGACGAGCACAACGGAAAGCTTCCCAAACAGCACGCCTGGGAATTTTTTTGCAATCCTGTCTATGATGTTCCTGTTTTTTGTTGACTTCACCATGAGGGCAGGGCCCAAAAGGCCGAAGTGCTTTGATCTGCTTATTCTGGGGGCAAGATACATTATTGCCATTACCCATAAAATAACCAGAAGAAACACTATGTAAAGCCAGTTGATCATCTGTTGACCCAATTGAAACTGATCTATTTAGTCTTGTCAATTGTTATGTAAATTTTGTCGAAGTTAACATCAAATATAATCTGCAAATGCCGATGTCACATTACTCATGGCGAAATGTTAAAATATAGACTTTCAACTCAGTATAATATGAAAGTAACAATATCGCACATAAAAGCTGACATAGGAAGCTTGCCAGGGCATACGACAGTTTTTGAGCCCGTAGTCAAGGAAGTTGAGAATTATATAAAGGAAAAGGGGGCCTCACTTTTAAGTGACTTTCACATATCACACGTTGGCGATGACATACAGATAACCATGATACATAATGGTGGAATAGACAATCCCGAGGTTCACGAACTGGCATGGAATGCTTTCAAGGCAGGAACTGTTATCGCAAAGAACTATGGCCTGTATGGTGCAGGGCAGGACCTCCTGAAGGATTCATTTTCCGGCAACATTAAGGGAATGGGGCCCGGGATTGCAGAGATGGAAATAACGCCGAGAACTTCTGAACCATTCATTGTCTATATGATGGATAAGACTGAGCCGGGAGCATTTAATTACCCTATTTTCAAGATGTTCGCAGATCCGTTTAACACCCCAGGCCTCGTAATAGATAACAACATGCACGACGGATTCATTTTTGAAATCTGGGATATTATTGAGGCAAAGAGGATTTTTCTCTCCGCACCTGAACATATGTATGATATTCTCGGGATGATAGGATCCAAGGGGCGATATGTCATTAAGAGAGTTTTCACAAAGCCCAACCATGAAAAGTTGCCTGACGAAAATGTTGCGGTCATCACAACAGACAAATTATCATTCATAGCGGGCGAATACGTTGGGAAGGATGATCCAGCTGGGATAGTTAGGATACAATCTGGTCTCCCCGCTTCCGGCGAATCCCTGGAGGCTTTTTCACATCCATATCTGGTTTCCGGCTGGATGAGAGGCTCTTTCAATGGCCCTCTCATGCCCGTGGGCATGAAGTATGCAAAGATGACCAGATTTGATGGTCCACCAAGAGTGGTAGCTCTTGGCTTTGTCCTTAAGAATGGAAAGCTTTCCGGTCCGGTTGACATGTTTGACGATCCTGCTTTCGATGGAGCAAGAAAAACCGCTGTTGACGTTGTGGACTACCTGAGGCGCATGGGCCCATTTGAACCGCACAGGCTACCTGAAGAGGAAATGGAATACACTTCACTTCCAAGGGTGCTGGAAAAATTCAAGGGCCAGTTCGAGACCATTGAAAGCGGAATAAAGAAAAGAAAGGAGACAAAAGTTTCCACAAGGGAAATGGACTAAACCTCACACAACGCGAATACAATACTATCCTCCCATTAGAATTATGGGGGGTCTGTTTAACCAATTTTTCTTTAGCCTAGTTGTGATGAGGAATCCTGTTTTCTAGCTTTATGGTTGTTTTATAGATACCTCGCCGAATATATTCTGCTGCAAACTAATCATCCGCATTTTTGCGTTAATGGGGGTGTAAATACAATCTGGTTTCCCGCTATTCTCAAGGGTTGTAAATATGCATTCCGTATAAATGCAATTAACATTAAGGCTAGATGAAGGGGAAATTTGCATTAACCGACGGCAATTGGCCAATTAGGCCGGAATTCCTTATGGAGCACATGATTGACTTTTAAGATCTTCAAAATTCAGAAAATCATCCTTAATGGGCAGGGTGGAGGAATAACTGCACCTCTCTTAAAAGCGAGGTTCCTGCCCTTAGGAACTGTATCCTTCCACATGTCATCAGCAGTTACGTTCCAGAGCCACTGATTCAATGGGCAAAAATCAGTTAACAGTTCACGCACGAAGCTTTAGCTGGCTACAGACCGACATGCAGATATTCTCAGGTGCATGAAGCCCCCGCAACCCCTGCCTTGTAGGCTTCTTTAAATGCAGGGATGTGCAACGTACCGCAACACTCCATGGGGGTTTAGAATGGCCATGAGCCAGGATCGCTAGTATTGCCGGCAATATTAATATTAAGCTGCAGTTTTACCTAAGTATTTCGGATGCTGGCAGCAGACTTAACAATAGTGCTTATAGTTTTCGTTATTTCCATAGTACTGCTGATCTCCAACAGGGTGAGATATGACATTATAGGTATAGGATCAGTTTTTGTACTGATGGTGTTCGGAATAACAAAATTCTCAACCGTGACAGCGGAGATAGGGAGCTTGCCAGTTCTTCTTCTCGGGATCGTGATGATCGTGAGCAAAACCGTATCAGATTCCGGGATTATCGATAAATTTGCTGAAGTTATTTCAAAGAAGATAAAAAATGAATATGTACTTCTTTTTGCCCTGTTTCTTATGGTTGGCATATTTTCAGGCTTCCTTAGCGATGTTGCCCTGACTCTAATGATGGTGCCCCTAAGTTATTACATTTCTGATAAGCTGAAGAAATCGCCCTCAAAATATCTTATGCCTTTTGCTTATATGGCTGTCCTGGGTGGCAGGTACACTGTAGCAAGCACATCGTCAAATGTTGTTTTATATGATTTATGGTATTCCAAGACAGGGCATTTCCTGAATTTCTTTCAATTTGCAGATCCGGGTATTTACATAGTTCTGGCAGCGATTCCAGCTGCAATTTTCATATCATTTATACTCCCGAACAGAACTAAGAAAATCACCAGCGTGGATGAGTTTAAGACGGGCGAATATCTTACAGAGGTTCAGGTTCAAAAAGACAGCGAGGTCATTGGCAAATCCATTAATGATTTTGAGAAAGATTATGGCATCAGGGTTGTTGCTATTTATCCTGGAAGAATAAGCTGGAGGCAACGAACAATTTTTGGTGGCGATATCCTTCTTGTAAGGCTCAAACCCGAATCTCTCACAACATTATCCGGCATAAAAGGACTGAAGATGACCATACCGAATGCAGCTTCAGAAAATCTTTCAATAAGGGAGGTTTTTGTTATGCCTGAATCACGCCTGGTAGGCCAGCAGCTGAGTCAGATAAGAGAAGCTGCTGGGTATAACATATCCGTAGTGGGGATTTCTGCTTATGGAAAAAAGATATTCGGAAGGTTCAGAACCATAAGCATTGAAGGCGGGGATGTTCTGATGCTTTCAGGTTCAGATGAGGACATTGCAGCGTTCATAACAGATAATTCGCTTGGCCCACTATCTGAAAGGGAAATGCGTGTATTTAACCCGACAAAGGGGATCATATCTATCGTTTCCCTTGGATTTGCAGTTATTCTGGCGTCCTTTGGCGTAAATCTGATCATAGCATTCGGCGCAGCATTGCTGATTATGATGATAACCAGAGCACTGAACTTCAAATCCATGTACAAAAGCGTGCAGTGGCCAATACTCGTGTTTGTAGGCACATACCTGATTCTTGGTGCAGCAATAATTTCCACGGGATTGTCAGGCTATATTGCCGGCATCATCCTTGGGTCTCCTCTGATCCTCTTTGTAGTTACCGCAATATTGGCAAACACCATAGGCAATGTTGGTTCAGCGGTAATAATGGGACCGGTTGCCATGGGTTTCCCTGATCCTCTAAAGGCAATTGTTGTTGTCGCAATGGCTGCTTCCTGTACATTTATAACGCCGTTTGGGAATCAGTCTAACTTGGTGGTTCAGGCCGCCGGCTCATACACGGCAAAGGACTATGCTTTATTCGGCTCCATTATTATGGTTGTGGCAATGGTCATGACTCTCATATATGCATATCTATAACACTAAGTGAGTAGTTATTAAATCAGCCCAATTGAACGTAAGATGAGAGTCAAAAAGATTTCATGATGGTGAAGGCCATTCTATTAAAAAATTCTTATGCAAAAATGCTCATATAAAATGATTTATCAATTATTATAAAACTCTTGGTGACAAAGATGTTGAAAAACCTTTAAATAAATTGGTAAAATAGCGATACCATGAACGAAAAAGGTCGGCTCATAGTGACCTTTTTAATAATAGGTATAATAGTGGGCTTTGCTGCATTTTATCTGCTCAGTTTTCTTCTATCGACGTACCTATATACGGGGTATCCTGCCATAGGCGCAGTCTCAGAAATTTCTTACATACTGGGAGTTGGTATTGCTGCGGCAGTGTTTTCCATCATGCTTTTGATGTATCCAGTATATAAATACGGGGATAGGACCTCAGAAGGGGATGATTACAGATGAATAAAAGACAGGTTGAATATCTTTTTATTGCTGCGGCTCTAGTGGTTTTGATTGCATCTGCAGCAATAAATCTCGGTTATGTCCTCGGACATACGCAGAATATACCGCAGCCTTCAGACAATAAAGCTGTTCCATCAAATTCCACAGTAATTCAAGTGCTTGGATATCAATGGGCATGGCAATTCACGTACGCCAACAATACAACAAGCACTGATACCCTGTATGTAACAGCTGGGCATGAATACACACTTCAGGTAACATCAAAAGACGTTATACATGATTTGCTCATACCATCCCTAGGTATCCAGATTTATGCTGTGCCTGATCATCCAAATCAGGTAAGTTTCGAACCTGAGAAAACAGGCAAATACATCTTCGAGTGTGTAGAGTACTGTGGTGAAGATCATTACCTGATGCGAGGGTATATGGTGGTGAGTTCATAATGTCAACGGAAACACTTCTTATTGTTGCCGGGATTCTTGTTTCTCTGGTATTCATTGCAGCTTTCTATGTGTATTACTTATTCTCTACCAGAGCTGAAGTACTGTCCCGTGTTGCCGAAGATGAAGGATATTCTGACAGGGATGCATACGTTAGAGATTCATTATACGGTAAACCACGTCCCCTTTCATGGTCCATCCTGTTCTACGATGACGCCAAATCAATAGGCTTAAGATACATATTCACTGGAATGCTCTTCCTGTTTTTGGCTGGGGCATTTGGAGTCCTTATGAGGGTCAGTCTTACTGATCCTAACCCAACAATACTTACACCAACAATTTACAACATTTTACTAACACAGCATGCCACACTGATGATTTACATGTTTGCCATAGGCATGGCTATGGGCTTTGGATATTACATCCTGCCATCGAGGCTCAGACTCAAAAGGGATAATATGGGGCACCTCTCCTCAGTAGCATACTGGATGTGGGTATTAGGTGGCTCTCTATTTGTACTTTCAAAATCCAGTATGAGATGGTACCTGTATCCTCCACTGTCCCTTCAACTTACACCGCTTGGGGCAGGTTCCTACAACTGGCTAGCCATCATTGCCATGGAACTCGTCTTCATGGGGATGGTAATGGCAAGCGTGATAATCCTTAAGATCATATTCATAGACCGTGCCGATGATATACCTCTTTCGAGAATGCCTGTTTTCGGGTGGGCAATTGTATTTACTCTGATAATGCTGGTTTCGTCAGCGCCTCCTCTGATGGTTGGCCTTGGTATGCTGTTTTACGACTTCTTTAATCCTATATTCTTTGTCACGGCAACAAGCACGCCTCTGTCATTTGCAGTGCTTTTCTGGTTCTGGGGTCACCCAATTGTCTACATAGCAGTGATTCCGTTTTTCGGACTAATGTATGATATAATCACTAGATTCTCTGAAACCAAGGTTTACAGCTATTTCTCGGCTGTTTTCTCCCTTGGGCTTCTTCTTATTCTCAGTGAACTGGTCTGGGGCCATCATCTTCTTAACTCAGGACTCGGTGTTGACTGGGTCATCTTCTTTACGACAATGTCATTCATTGTTGTGATACCATCCGCCTTGACCATATTTAATATGATAGCCACCATGTGGTCTGCCAAGAAAATCAGGCTGACAACGCCCATGCTATTTGTTATAAACGCAATATTCGACTTTATAATTGGAGGTGTCATGGGTGTGATGCTAGCCGATGAACCGATCAATCAGGCTGTGCATGGCACTTATTTTGTCACGGGTCACTTTCACTTTATATTTGTTGGATTGACGCTTGGAATTTCTATGGCCACATTCTATCTACTGTTTCCAACATTCAGCAATGGAAGGGTATATGATGAGAGACTTGCCAGGTGGCATTTCTACATCACAGCGGTTGGGTCATTCCTTATGTCATTTTCATGGGCAGTTGGGGGCTTTTTAGGCATGCCAAGGGCAGTTGCAGGCTATTTTGCCATGTTCCAACCCTACCAGGATAGTGCCATTCTTGGTGGCGTTATTATAGGAATAGGGCAGCTTGTATTCCTGTACAATATTGCTACCAGCTGGTCGAAGCATCCGGTAACAGATCCTTATAACATTCTTGAATACAGGACAGAGACCAATCAGACACTGACCTCTGAATCAAATCAGATGGTGGGAGGAGGAAAGTAATATGACAGCAAAAAATGGAGGAGTTGCGTTCACAATCATAGTTGTGCTGGTTATTTCAATGGCTTTCGGATACATATTGACTTCGGGCTCGTCGTCCAACCTTATTCCGCCAACCAACGCTGTTACGAAGCACGTGGGAAATATTACACTGTGGGCCGATGCTGGAGGTTGGGAACTCAAACAGGGCCCAGCTGCAACAAGCTATGATCCATCTGCAACCAGCCTGATAAACCAGATATTCTATTTCAATGAAAGCACTTTGGTTTACGTAAATCTTACAGAGGCAGATGGGGCCCCTCATACATTCACCATATGTTATGATGGATCCAACACATCAACGCTGTATTCAAGCATAACCACAGGGATATATCAGAATCCGACGAAATATGAGAGCTCAAATTGTTACACAATCATATCCATATCGCAACTGACACAGAACGTGGGGCATTTTGTCTCCAAAACATATCCATTTGAAAAGCCAGGAATATACACTTACTGGTGCACTGTTCATCCAACATCAATGTATGGGTTGATAATTATTAACGGAGCATCGTCATCATAATATTTTTATTTCTTATAATAAATTTAGAAAACAACTTAATCGAGAAAGGTATTACCGTGCATATAAGATGTGGTGGGGGGTCATTTGAACTTTAAGCAGTTCTTCAAAATAACAAAGATGGAGATCACATTTCTGGTTGACCTCGTTGCAGTTGCTGCATTTTTCTCTGACCCTGAATTTTCTTCCCATTACTTGGTAATAATACCGCTTCTGATATCCGGTAGCCTTGCTTCAATGTCTGCTGCAGTTTTCAACAACATATACGATATGGATATTGACAGAGAAATGAAGAGGACCAGGTACCGTGAAAGTATTGTAAATTCCAGAACATACACATCAACATTCATCTATGGTGCAGTAATGTTGATTGCAGCTATGGCTGTGGCGACCATTGCCATAAATCCCCTTACCTCGTTGTTCATTTTTCTTGGATTCCTAAGTTATGTTGTTCTATACACTATTATTCTCAAAAGAAGGACAACATGGAATATTGTAATAGGGGGCATTGCCGGCAGTTTCCCTGCATTTGCTGGCTGGGCGGCAGTATCAAACGACGTTTCAGTAACTGCCCTTTTTATTGCTTTCCTGGTGTTTCTGTGGACACCAACTCATTTCTGGGCTCTTGCAACGAATAGCTCCCAGGATTACTTGGAAGCAGGAATCCCCATGCTTCCTGCAGTGGTTGGGGTAAAAAAGGGGAGCAGATGGATTCTTATTAATTCCATAATTCTTGTGGCCTATTCATTAATTCCATTGTGGTTCAGACAAATTCATGTGGGTGTGCTCTATTTCGCCTTTGCTGCTGTGATGGGTGGCATGATTCTCTATTATGTAATTCGCCCCATGGTTCGTAATTACTCCCTTCTCGAGTTCAGGAAGGCGTTCCACTTTTCCAATTATTATCTTATGCTCCTGCTGATTGCAATTTGCCTGGTAAGTGTGGTACGTCTATAGGCATAGAGGTCCAGGAATCAATAAATTTGAATATATTGTTGAATGTGCGTCGAAGGCACCAGCATGATCTTTGACTATGACTCTTGTAGATTCTCGGTGACATTTTTACATAATGATGGAATGCGACAGTAATAAGAAATATTGAAGTGCATCAAGTGCGTTGAAGTAGAAAGCACTTGGTATCACTATTGGACGGCAAACTATTGGACGGCAATATATATGGATGGAAGGAAACTGTCAGAAATTGTAATTTTTGTGGTTTGCGAGTCTATCCTAATTTCCCTGTTCTTCTTTCTTTCAAAGGGAACCCTGGTATTCTACCTGTATATTGGTTTGTCGCCGCTTATTTTTGCCTTTCTGTGCTTCTATCTAAAGGACGTGCGCTCAACTGTTGGGCAAATGCTCCAATCTAGGGATTTGGTCATTTTTATAGCGGTCTTTTTCATTTGGTTGTACCTTTACGCCATTTCTGGAAATGGTACACTGTTTGTTTTAGAAACGTCATATTTTCCTGTATTTTTGGAGGAATTTAATTTTCGGTTCATCATTATCGTATTCCTGAAGAGGTATATTGGTGAAGGAAGGGCAGTGATAATTCAGTCTTTGTTATATTCAGTGGCATACAGCAATTATCTGGTATTCTCTCCAACGGGATATCCCGGATTATATCTGGAACTGTTCATAATAGATAATATAGCAATGGCTTGTATTTACGGGGCAATTTATTACCTGAGGAAGAACATATATATTGATATCTCTATACATATGAGCCTTTATCTCATGGACGTTTTCCTGCCTGCCTCGATGGGTTGGATTGCCTACGTATCAACGCCCGTCTGAAAAGAGGCTTTTGATGTATTCAGGAATCGGAGCTGGTTTTCTCGCGCTATCTATAAAAACAGCCGTAACCTTTGCAGTAGAATAAGTCTCATCAGTGAATTCATCAACTAATCTTTGCAGGAACCTCACACTGGTTCTTCCCATATATTCAATAGAAGTTTCCAGGGAGACGCCACTGTCCAGGGTAATGGACTTCTTGAAGTCGATCTCTATTCTTGCAAGTACTATGTTTGCCATCAATGGATCATATCCAGGAAGGTTCTCCTTCAGGAATTTAACTCGTCCTATCTCCAGATATGAAAGATAAGTTGCATTGTTGACGTGTCCAAGGGGATCCAGATCCCCATACCTTACCTGAATTTTTGTAAAAACTGTCTTAGATGGCATTTTTCTCGAATTTGATTATGGCATTAAAAACTTGGGACCTGAGTTCCAGTAATGGATTCGTGGCAGAAGACCTTACGATGATCATCTCGGATCCGGATATCAGGTCATGATATGATGTAGCCTGCGATCTCACATTCCAGTCCAGCAGAGCCGATGTTATAATCAGCACTGGAATTTCCAGCAAGTGAAATTTCCCCGCTAAACCTGCCCTGAATTCCGGATTAATCAGCACCATACTGTCAAAAACAGGTCTTTCAGCCTGTGCCTGGATTACATCGGGTGAGATCTGCCTGTCTGCAATGGCTATAAGTTTACACGAGTTACCCCCATCTTTCCGATATTCCTCATTCAGTGTATCCACGTGTGTATTAGATTCCGGAAATTCAGCACTACCAACAGAAATGAGTTCCATTGAAATTTTCTTTTTCACCTGTTCCTCAACGGGCTGTGAGAAAAAGATCAAAAAAGTGCTGCTCGACTGCACAAGGTCTGAGTTTGACTTTTCAGTCGAGTACCGGTCTGCGTCAATTCGGTTCAAGTGCTTCCTTAATCCCTTTGAACATCTGATTAATGATCTTTTCAGCCTGTCCTGTGATCAGTCGCTGTCCCATTGAACCTATCTTTCCGCCAACGTTGGCATTTGCAGTCCACACCATGGTGCTTTTTGAGTCATCTCCAGTGAGGCGCATATCTGCAGTTATATCTATGGTGCCACTTTTCCCGCTTCCTACACCTGACAGCCTGGCGTGTGCGGTAGGTTCACTTTCAAGAACGGAGAATTTTATATTAAAATCCTCCTTTATGAAAGCAATACCAACCTTTACCAGAACATTGAACTCGGTATCTGAGACCTTCTCCATTTTCTTCAGTCCGGGAATGCAGGATGACAGCTTCTCTGGATCCATTACAAAGTTGTAAACATTTTCCATTGATGCATTTATCTCAAATGTTCCATTGAAGTCCATGTTGTACCCCAATTCCTTTTTTTGATTTAAACTGTGTCTAAAAACTTAAAAATACTGAAGTCCCGGGTATAGACCATCACAAGATATTAGCAGCTTCGCCCTGTATGGCTGATAATCTTCCATGGATCCAGGGTTCTCTTAAATTTGTCCATCATGAAGGCCCATGAAGCGGGGTACATTTAGGTAGGACACATGGGCAAATGGTGGCATTGCACCTGGAATCATATATTATCATTAATGCGATTCAGGATTAGATGAATCCTAAACCTTCATCCCTGGACTTCTACGCTTTTCTGAAAAGATATAGCTCTAGAATCGAGGGTTCGTTTATTAAGAAGGTATATCAGTCTGGAATCAGTGACTTCGTGCTTCAGCTTTACGGTTCTGAAACCGGTAAAAATTACCTGATGATTTCGCTGTCCAAGGGCATAATATTCTATGATGGAGACCGCCCAGACGAAGCCACACCACTCTCAATGCTGCTCCGGAAAATTCTTTCAGAGAGGCGAATTATCAGGGTAGAGCAAATAAATTTTGATCGCGTAGTAAAGCTCACTCTCCATACTGGCCAGGAAATAATCCTTGAAATGTTCCGGGATGGCAACCTCATTGTTACAAATGAGGGTAAGATTGAATTTGCGACCGAACAGAGGGAATGGAAAAACCGAAAAATCCTGAAGGGTGAAAAATATGTCCCCCCGTCTCCTGTAAATCCCCTTAGCATGGGGGATTCTGAAATTGGTTCCGTTCTTGAAAACAGCAAGGCTTCTGCAGTGCAGACGCTTGCAACCAGGATGAATCTGGGTGGTGATATAGCTGAAGAACTGCTTTATAGAATTAACATAGACAAATCTCTTCCGTCAAGAGAAATATCCAGTGAATCAAAAAGGATTCACGATGAATTCTCATTGATTCTTAATGAAGCCGAGCTTGGAAAGGGGTATTTTTTCGAGAAGTTGAATCTTCTATCCCCAATTGAAATGAAGCATCTGCAGATTTTACCGACAACAATTTACAGTGATCTTAACGAGGGAATGGTGGATTTCATTAAGAATCATTTCCCCAAGGAGAGCGATGAAGACCACCTTTCAAAGCGCATTGAATCCATAAAAAAGAGCATTGAAGAATTCAAAATTAAAAGGAACTTGTACACAGAAGCCGGTAAAATTATAATGGCCGATATTCCCAGAATTGATGGAATTATAGGGCAGATGTCCAGATCTTTTTCCTCTTCAGGAAGGATTGACAGGGGGCAGGTTTACTCAGGTTACAGGGTAAAATCATTCGATCCGGCCAGGCGTGTCGTGACAGTAGAGGCTTCAAATCAGGAGATTGAGCTAAACCTTGACAGAACTGCTGGGCAGAATGCCAGTGACTATTTTGCAAAATCTAAGGATTTCAAGAGTAAGATTGAGGGGGCGATGAAGGCAATAGAGGATACAGATCTGGCAGTGAAAAAACGGATGCAGCCTGTAAAGAAGGCAAGAAGGCGCGAATGGTTCGAGACTTATCACTGGTTTGTTTCATCAGAGGGTTTTCTGGTAATAGCTGGACGAGATGCAAAAAGCAATGAGAAAATAGTAAAGAGGCATCTTAAGGATCACGACATCTACGTGCATGCTGAGGTATACGGTGCCCCCAGTACGGTCATCAAGGTGGAGGGGGAAAAAATGCCTGGTGAAAGCACGCTACGGGAAGCATGTAATTTTTCTGTGGCTTTTTCCAGGGCCTGGTCTGCCGGTCTATCATCTGCCACAGCATACTGGGTACTGCCATCTCAGGTGAGTAAAACTCCAGAATCTGGAGAATTTGTTACCACGGGATCATGGATAGTCAGAGGGAAGAGAAATTACTATTTTGATCTTCCAATGGAGCTCTACATATCAATGTATGAATCACGCGGGAACACGATACCGATGATACATCCTGCTTTTCCGGGGAACGAAAGCAGCAACATGATTGTACACATTGCGCCGGGGGACATGAAACGGCAGCAGGTCGCGGTGGAAATTGCCAGGAAGCTTGGCATAGAGAAGGAAGAAATAGAGGGTATACTTCCACCCGGCGGCTCCCGGATAGTGGATTAATGGTTCAGCTTTTTTTTCAGCTCTTCAATCAATGATACATCAGTTGGGTCTACGTTTAAAAATCTGGCCAGATGATACGTCAGGTAGTCTCCCTTGTGAATCAGGCCAAATAGTGTGTCAAGCGTATATTTTCCCCTGACATCGACCCTCTGGAACGGGGTGGAAGTTAGGGAGGATGTCCATTTTATCCGCTCCTCTATTTTTATATTTTCAGGGTGGCCAACAACTATGAACTTGAACTCATCTTTCCTGTAAGTTCCGCGGTAAGGCATTGTTTCATTGTGGTTCAATTCTGGAAAATAGTTGCTGAAGGCAAGTATCTTGGAATTTTCATTGAATTGCGTCTTCCAGCGATATGCTACCCACCTGAAGGGCGAAAAGCCCAATATTACCGGAATAAATTTTCCATCCCATATCTCGCGTGCCAGCGATTCCATATCTCTGTTATCTTCATCAATGGCATCGATCATTGCAGCTGTTTTGTCTATCTCCTGATGTGATGGCTTAAGAAATGTGTTCACAAGCGGCATAAGCATGTATCCCAGTGCAGATCTTGGCTGTAGACCGCCAGGAATAAGAACCTTGTTATCTACAGAATTTGCAATCTGACCACCAGAGGTTATGGCCGCAACTCTGCATCCGCTTTTTTTTGCAAGTTCAAGTGCCGAAATGGTTTCTTCAGTATTGCCTGAGTAACTTACCGCAATGAAGAGAGTTCTATTATCTGCGAATGAAGGAATGTGGTAATCCGAAACAACAGTAACCGGTTTTTTATCATATATTTCAGAAAAAATATTTCCAACTATCCCTGATCCTCCCATGCCCGAAATTATGATCTTATCAAAACTGGAGGGGTCAACATTGAGGTATTCCTTTGACTGTACCTGCTTCTTCAGCGTTTTCAGTTCTTCAGCAAAATTCATACAGCAGTATGGTTTAATATTATATATTTAGTCCGGAAGATTGCATCTTTTGTTGACAGCGTCAGTGATGTTAAAACCAGCATTAGATCAGTGGGTAATATTCAAAAATTATCAGCCATTTTTAATCAGAAAGGATGTGACACAACAGAATATCCAAAAATGGCAGTGACAAGGGCGCACATGATAAGTATGGCTATGATCTTATGATCGGTCGTCATATAATGGGAATTCTGGAAAAGTATAAATTTATTCCCACATGAATTTCAGGCAGAATGGGCAAGTAACATTCCAAAATAACGCTCAACATAGTTGAAGTCATGGATCAGTGATATTCTACCTGCTTCAGTGAAACCTTTCAGTATCATCATATTCCAGAAGCTGTCCGGCTTTGCAGATTCAATAACCTGATCTGTAATTTCAGATATGCTTGAGAAATCATTGGTTTTTATTGCGCCTATGACGGTGTTTTCATATTCGGCAGCACTTTCTGAATATCCATAAGGCCCGTCACGTGAATGCGTATGAGCCTGATCTGCACTGAAAATTACCGATACAGCATAGTTTCGATGGGAAACTGCTGAATAGAGGGCCTTTCCAAATTTCACAAGTTTTCCCCTATCATGTATCCTGGGTTGCCCTATGAGTACAACTCTTTCAGGCTTAAAGAATGAAAGAGGAATCAGTGAACCAAAGTCAAGCGGGAACTCGGATTTCGGGCCAGAAGAAGTTATAAATGATACCGATCTGGTGAACCCCGGCATGGAATCAGCAATCTCAGTGGCAAGAGCAACATCATTCCTGTATTCTCTTCGGATTCTTTTTGTGCCAAAGACCTGACCGCCCCTGGAACATTCTGTTGTGACAACACCAATGGATTCTGAAACCCTTATTCCATGTGGGCTTAGAATAACAATGGTTTTAGAATGATCTGCCCGTGACAGATTCCTGATCATATTTCTCATCTTTTCTGATTCCGGGTTGGGTGGATCAATAAGCTCGTCGCCATGCGGGATTACATATACTTTTGATAAGGTCACAATATTTCATAGCAAAGGACAATAAAATCCTATCTGGACTGTCTGCAGAAGCATATGGGGAGATTTGAAAAAGTCTATATATTGTCCTGACTATTCCGGTTAAGTCTTTAAGGACCATGAGACATGAGTCCTTATATGCGCGGATAGAATCTGATAAAAGATTAGGTGAAAATAAATGGCAACGCAGAAACCACACATAAACTTGGTAACCATCGGACACGTAGATCATGGAAAGTCAACGCTTGTAGGCAGGCTTCTCTTTGAGCATGGGGAAATTCCGGCACACATTATTGAGGAATACAGAAAGCAGGCCGAAGAAAAGGGTAAGGCAACGTTCGAGTTCGCCTGGGTTATGGACAGATATAAAGAAGAGAGGGAAAGAGGCGTTACGATTGATCTGTCTCACAGGAAATTTGAGACGGATAAGTACTATTTCACGCTCATTGACGCTCCTGGTCACAGAGACTTTGTTAAGAATATGATAACTGGTACCAGCCAGGCAGATGCAGCGATGCTCGTAGTGTCAGCAAGAGAGGGTGAGGGCGTTATGGCTCAGACAAGAGAGCACGCTTTCCTTGCCAGAACACTTGGCGTTCAGCAGCTTATAATCCTAATTAACAAGATGGATGCTGTTCAGCCACCTTACAACCAGCAGAGATTCGAGGAAGTCAAGAAGGAAGTGGAAAAGCTTCTTGGTTCTATTGGATACAGAAATGTCCCAATAATCCCAATAAGTGGATACAAGGGCGACAACATTGTTAAGAAATCAGATAATCTCAAATGGTTCAACGGGCCAACACTGATTGAGGCATTGGATGCACTTAAGCCTCCTGAAAAGCCAACAAACAAACCGCTCAGACTTCCAATACAGGATGTTTATTCAATCACGGGTATTGGCACGGTTCCGGTTGGCAGAGTCGAAACCGGCATTGTTAAGATTGGGGACAAAGTAATATTTGAACCAGCTGACAAACAGGGCGAAGTAAAATCCATAGAAATGCATCATGAGACAATGCAACAGGCCGAGCCTGGAGATAACATAGGCTTCAATGTAAGGGGTATTGCAAAGAACGACATCAAGAGAGGCGACGTATGCGGGCCAATCAGCTCGCCACCCACTGTTGTAAAAGGTTTCACTGCACAGGTCGTTGTTCTTAATCACCCAAGTGTCATTGCAAATGGGTACAAGCCCGTCTTCCATGTTCATACCACACAGATAGCATGCAGATTTGACGAGATAGTAAAGACCCTGAATCCAAAGGATGGAACAACTCTTAAGGAACACCCTGATTTCATAAAAACTGGAGATATAGCAATAGTTAAGATTGTTCCTGATCGCCCATTCGTGATCGAAAAGGTCTCAGAAATACCGCAGCTTGGAAGATTTGCCATCAGGGATATGGGGCAAACCGTGGCTGCTGGACAGTGCATTGAGGTTGACGTAAAGTAAGGTGAACTCCATGGCATCCTATAAGGCTAGAATTTCCCTTAGTGGAACTGAACACAAAATAGTCGATGTTGTCTGCAACGAGATCAAGGGAATAGCCACCAGGACCGGAGTAGAAGTTCATGGGCCTGTGCCTCTCCCAACAAAGAGACTGGTAGTTCCTGTGAGGAAAAGTCCTGACGGCGAAGGTTCTTCAACGTGGGACAGATGGGAGATGAGAATCCATAAGCGTCTGATAGATGTAGATGCGGATGAGAGGACACTCAGGCAGCTCATGAGGATTCCTATACCGGATGGG
>JAJZAW010000106.1 GCA_021799185.1 Thermoplasmata archaeon | reverse complement strand
ATGATGCACCATGGAAGGATCTTGAAAGAGACGGATGGATTGCCACTGCCGTATGCAGTGAGGTCAGGGTCAAGTTCCCCAATGAGCAGTACATGATGGAGTATGCTGTCGCACCCCAGAGGCTCAAGTACAGGATTGCCGCTGAAAATCCTGTGAAGATAGATGCCCTGAAGTCCATTCTACAGAGGCTCTCACCAGAGGATTCTGTCCTGATCATAGGAGACTACCTTGATCAGCTCCAGAAAATAGCTGATATGCTGAATGTTCCAATAATCACCGGAAAGACGAAGAACAGCATAAGAGAGGAATTATATTCGCAGTTCAGGACAGGAGAAATAAACATGCTTGTGGTGTCCAAGGTGGCAAACTATGCCATTGATCTCCCGGACGCCAATGTTGCCATCCAGGTTTCGGGAACATTCGGATCCAGGCAGGAAGAGGCACAGAGACTTGGAAGGATACTCAGGCCAAAGTCCAGGGATACTCAGGCCTACTTCTACACAATTGTAACCTCAGATACCCTGGATCAGGAATATTCCATGAGGAGGCAGCTATTTCTCACTGAACGCGGTTATGGCTATACCATAATCAATCAGGAGGACCTCATTTCAAATGTCACTGTTGGTGGGAAAAATGCATGACAATGTCTTCCAGATGCAGACTGTAACTATTTCATATTCAGATGTTTTATGCATTCCAAAGATTCAATGGAAGCGCTGAAGACATGCATAACTATGAAAAATATAGGGGATTGGAATGAGTAACAGGGCGTTCAGGGTAATGACTCTTGCCGAGATACTTGAGAATATTCATCAGGGCGATATTGCATACTACAGGAAAATCCTGAAACGCTTCAAGCACCAGTCAGTCCTTTCCCAGAAGGGACAGAGTGAACCTGATCCCAACTCCCTTGCGAGACATATAGTCTCCAACGGAGATGCTTTTGGCAATATCCGGTATATGGATTATTCTGTCAGGTACATCTGCAATGTTGTTTCATCAAATATCATACCCATGCCGATGGCCACAGCCAGGAAGAAGTTTCAGGGTGCGCCTTATGCCAAGGCGCTGAACGATGCCATTGATTACTGCCTGCTGTTCCGGATCGCATACGATTCACAGGAATTCCTTGTTGTGCCAGCTGAATACAGGTTCATTCGAGGTTCTCCAATGAAGCTATCATCCCAGTCGACGCTGGATAACGCACTCATGGACAGTGGAAAGGCCAGGCTCAAGGAGTTCCTGGATTCTGTGAAGTCAATGTCCTTGATTTCTACCAATGATGTTTTCCTGAAAGGTGCCGTTTATACATATGTCATCAGTGAATTTGATCAGATGCTTTCCAGCTTGACTCCCATAGCTAGGAAAGTGTACAATCATATTGCCGAAGGTTATGGAATAGTATCAATGGGAGAGATCTCCCAGTTAATAATAGCAAATTCTGAAAGAAGCAAGGAATACGGTAAAACTTCCAAGAGAACCCAATTGGAGCATGATTCTGGCCAGGGCGACGTCATCTGGGAGCTTACAAACAACTTCCTTCTCCTGACTGTAAAGACAAGTAGCTCCGGAATTGATATGGCATTTGTCATCCCTGATGAAATAATGATCCTGATGTCACTTGAAAAACTGTCTGGAGTCAGGGCAATTACCAAGCTAACTGCTCAGGAAAGCAAGGAAGAAGATTATTCCATGGCCATTGGCGTCAGAAACTTCCTCATAGCATCATATTACCTTGAACTGCAGGGAAAGAGGCGCACCGCAGACAAACTCTCATCCATACTGTCGGTGAGCGAGGAAAATCTGATTTTTCTGGACAGGTTTTGCAGGCATTCTGATTTCATCTATGGATCGAGTTCAACATACCACATAACTCAGGCAGGTGTAGATGCAATGTCCAACCTTGCAACAATCGAAAGGACCAACCGCAAATATATTGCAACTGCGCTGAGCGAGAGCATGTATACCTCTGAAAGCAGTGACAGGGACCTCCTGAGAGTTGAGGGCTTCATCTACAATATTCTCAGGTCAGGCGATGCAGCTTACAACGTCTCAGACCTGAGGACTCTAATTAAGTGGAATCCTGAGAATGTCAGCAATTTCCGGCAGAAATTCTTGGACACCATTTCTCATAATTACTACTGGAAGGGTCATGGTGATATAGGTGGCGACATAAGGAAAAGAGTGCTGGACATGGCAGACGAAAAGATGTTGACTTCTGCCGTAAAACATCTGGCAGGGCTTGGAGTAGTAAGGATCGGCCATGAGGCAAGCTTAGATGGCAGTGAAGTGATCATGGTTCCTCCAAGCAAACGTTCTGGGGCTTCAGAGGATGTTGATTCCAGAAGACTTCAGAGTTATGTTGCCAAAAACCGGATCCGGCCTGTTGTGCAGTCAAATTTCGAGGTCATTGTTTCTCCGCTTGAGGATTTCCAATTGATCAAGAGTTTGCTATACGGCGGAGAGCTCATATCAGCATCCACAAACATGGTATTCAGGATAACAGAAAAAAGTCTGAGATTCTATGCCAACAACTATGGAGACCTCATTGACTTTCTTACGCTTCTAGGGGAAAAGTCATCTCATGCCATTCCGGAAAATGTGTCCAGAACAGTGAGAGATTTGGCGGAACATTCCGGGGAGGTGACTGTCAGGGAATGTGCAGGAATTCTAGTCTTCAGGGACAATATTCTCATGAAGAAAGTTATGTCAAGCAGGACATTCTCCAAGATTAGAACCTTCCAAATAGCTGACAATGTCCTTGGCATAGCCGAGGACAGTGATTTCCAGAAGTTAGGAAAAACTCTGGGTGATGCCGGAATCCTGTACAGGGTGGAAGAAAACGGTAGTTCTGGCAAGGAACAGGCGCCGACCAAAAGGTACAGGAAGAAACGAAGGTACAGTGAAGAATGGGAAGATTCACTGGATTAATTTCTAATTTATACAATATAACTTCAATAATGGACAAATAGTAAATTATTTTTAAGTTGACCTCATGTTGGTATAAGTTTGTACACTGATGGGTGATAAATAATGGAAAAAATGCAAAATGAAAAGATGTATATCAACGGGGAATGGTTAAATGCTGCAAGTGGAAGAACCTATGACGTTACCAACCCGGCAACGGAAGAAGTAATTGCAAAGGTTCCCCTGGGCGGAGTGGAAGATATAGAGAAGGCCATAGATGCTGCCAGAGAAGCTTTTGATAATGGTCCATGGCCCCGAATGTCACCGGGTGAACGGGCTGAAGTAATACTGAAACTGGCAAGGATGGTAGAAGAAAGCAAGTCCGAATTCAGCAGGCTTGAAACCTTGAATACAGGTAAACCGGCCAAGCAGGTTGCTGACTACGACATAGGTGCAACAATTGATAATTTGAAATTCTTCGCCGGAGCTTCTAGGGTTGAAACCGGTATATCTGCAAATGAATACATAGCTGACGGCACAAGCATATTGAGGCGTGAACCGGTTGGTGTGGTAGGAGTCATAGTTCCATGGAACTATCCCTTAATGATGGTTGGATGGAGAGCAATACCTCCCCTTCTAATGGGGAATACCGTTGTGCTGAAGCCTGCTTCCATAACTCCGCTTACCGCCATAAAATTGACCCGGATGATTGATAGCATAGGCATACCAAAAGGCGCATTCAATCTTGTCACCGGACCGGGTGGAACGGTGGGTGAAGCACTGGCCAGGAGCCAGAAGGTTGACATGATAGCGTTCACCGGGTCAACAGATGTCGGAACAAGGATTTCAAGCCAGGCTTCCTCCACGGTGAAGAAACTTTCACTGGAGCTGGGCGGAAAGGCTCCTTTCATTGTCTTTGACGATGCGGACATTGATGCTGCCACAGAAGGTGCAGTGGTTGGCTCACTAATGAACACGGGGCAGGATTGCGGTGCCGCTACAAGATTCTATGTCCAGGAAAAGGTATATGATAAATTTGTCAAGCTTCTGAAGGAAAAACTCACCAGGGTCAGGGTTGGCGATCCCACAGACATGAGGACAGATATGGGTCCGCTTGTGTCAAGGGATCAGTTCAACAAGGTGAAATCTTACATTGAAGTTGCCCAGAAGGAGGGGCAGGTTCTGCTCTCCGGTGAACCAAGAAGCAAGAAGGGATATTTTCTCTCCCCCACGCTGGCGGCGGTTGATGATGACAACGCCAGAATTGTGCAGGAAGAAATCTTCGGTCCCGTATTAAGTGTGCTCAAATTTTCCACCTACGATGAGGCAATAAGGCGCGCAAATAACGTCATATATGGCCTTGCCTCGTCAGTATGGACAAAAGATGTCAGGACTGCCATGATGGCCTCCAGGGATCTGAGATTTGGAACAGTGTGGGTCAATGATCACGCCCCAATACCATCTGAAATGCCATGGTCACCAATCAAGAGATCAGGGTTTGGTGCCTCTACATCAATATTCTCTCTGGAGGAGTTCACAAATCCAAAGCATGTATACGTTGATCTGACAGGAAAGGTGCGGAAATCCTGGTACTATCAGATCTACGGCGACCAGTGAATTGCTGTAAATTAATTACCCACTTCTTTTATAATTATGCAGAAAAATCGGAAGATTCCGACGCGCTTATATATTCATTAAGATTTAAAACTCCGTGCTTTCTTTCTCTGATCAACCGACTGGCTCAACTTCCCTTATGAAGTCAAAGTCGATCAGCAGGCATTGATACTTTTTGGTACTCACCATGAGTACTGTTCCCGAATACGACAGAAATTTAGCCTGAAAAGGATCCCTCAATTCAATGGGCAAATCCGGGCCTTTTCCTGGACATGGAAAGCCTATGGCATTGAAGGAATCACCAAAATCCATGCTAAATGGATATATGGCAATATTCTGACCTTCCCTGAGTCTTTTGATATTCGTTACCGCTGATCTTTCCACAGACGGGGTTCGTTCTGACTTATTTATCATTTTCCACCGTGCGGATTGCACGCAGGTTACATTTAAGCCAAGTAGGTAATGAACAAAATTTCATCAACCGTGGCACAGTGGAAAAATTTTAAAGGTATCACTTCTTGATCGTAGAGATGCTGGTCAGGGACATAGACAGGAAGCTTGACATGAGATTAGTGCTCAGGGTCAGGCAGAGCACAGAGTTCTTCAGCGCCATAGCTGACATGCACACCAAGCTGCCTGTCTTCATATACGGAAAGAGCGGAGAGGCATGGATGTCCACATATTTTCCAAGGGATTCCAGGAATGCAAAGATAGACATGCTGCTCAGCAGATTCCATGCGATTGAGAAGGAGGATTCCTTCGTGGTGGACACAAGGATCAACAACGTGAAGGATCTGGCCGTCATAAACAAGCTGATGCGCCTTCCATCCTTCATTGTTAACAGATCAGACATGAGCGGCGGCTTCATCAACGTAT